>JBBQXI010000397.1:0-3688 GCA_038209805.1 Bacteroidales bacterium
CATTCCGGCGTGGGCAAACCGGGTAGTTCAGGACGATTACACCAAAATATTCAATGCTCAGGTTTGGGCTCCCGAAAAAGAGTTCAAATGGAAACACTCTAAATTTCAGCGGTCGGGTGAGGCGCCTTTGATTTACGAAGCGCACATTGGAATGGCTGGAGAAGATGCACGGGTGCATACCTACAACGAATTTAGGACGAACATTTTGCCACGCATTCAGCAGGCTGGCTACAATACCATACAGCTCATGGCCATTCCGGAGCATCCGTACTACGGAAGTTTTGGTTATCATGTTTCTAGCTTTTTTGCTCCATCATCGCGTTTCGGTACTCCGGAAGAATTAAAACAGTTGGTTGATGAAGCGCACGGAATGGGCATTTCAGTCATCATCGATTTGGTGCATTCGCACGCAGTGAAAAATGAGATTGAAGGATTGGGAAAATACGACGGCACTCGCTGGCAGTTTTTTCACGACGGGCCAAAAGGCGAACATCCTGCCTGGGATTCGTATTGTTTTAACTACGGGAAAACGGAAGTAATACATTTCCTGCTTTCAAATATCCGTTATTGGCTCGAAGACTTTAAATTCGATGGTTTTCGCTTCGATGGCGTAACCAGTATGCTTTATTTCGATCATGGTTTAGGAAAGGCGTTTACCTGTTACGACGATTATTTTAATGCCGGCCTCGATCAGGAAGCGTTTACTTATTTCATCATGGCGAACCGGTTAATTCACGAAATAAGCCCCAATGCACTTTCAATTGCTGAAGAAATGAGCGGATTGCCAGGTCTGGCGACTTCTTACAAAGATGGAGGATTGGGATTTGACTATCGCATGGCGATGGGTGTTCCTGATTTCTGGATCAAGCTGATTAAAGAAGTTTCAGACGAGAAATGGGATGTTGGGCACATCTTTTACGAACTGACTTCAAAACGGATGGACGAAAAGGTGGTCAGTTATGCCGAATCGCACGATCAGGCTTTGGTGGGCGACAAAACCATCATCTTCCGATTGATCGATAAAGAAATGTACTTTAGTATGCGCAAAGATCAGCCCAATATGGCCGTTGAGCGCGGCATTGCACTGCATAAAATGATTCGGCTGGCAACTTTGTCGTGTGCCGGAGGCGCTTACCTCAATTTCATGGGGAATGAATTTGGGCATCCGGAGTGGATCGATTTTCCGAGGGAAGGAAATAATTGGTCATATGCTCATGCGCGGAGATTGTGGAGTTTAGAAGACAACAAAGATCTGAAATACTGTTGGTTGTCTGATTTCGATCGCGAAATGATTGCAATGGCCAAAAAGGATAAGCTGATAGAAACGCCGGAAGTGAATTGGGTGCACGACCATAAAGAGAATGAGGTGCTTGCGTACAAACGTGGAAAGTATCTTTTTGTATTCAATTTTCATCCAACACAATCGCTGGTCGATTATGGAATTCCGTTGGAAGCTTCGAAATATAAGATTGTTTTGAATACCGACGAAGATCGTTTTGGTGGTCAAAACAGAATTGATAATCAACTGACTTATGTCACTCATCCATCGGGTGATGCAAATAGTCAGCAATATTTATTGCTTTATTTACCAGCCAGGACGGCTTTGGTTTTGAAGAAGCAGGAAAAATAGGGCGAGTTGCGAGATGTGAGTTCCGGGTTTTCCCGTCTGCGGTCTTCCAGTTTTATATGTAGAATTTTCAAATTGCAGTTCATGTCATTTTTTACTGAAATACAAATTCCTGAATTTTCCAACCAAATGGATTATTCGAAAAGTATGATGCTTCTGGGATCGTGCTTTTCGGAGAACATCGGGCAGAAATTAATTGACCTGAAGTTCGATGTGGATATGAATCCATTTGGAATTTTATACAATCCTGAATCGATTGCCAACAGCCTTCGGATTTTGCTCGAAAAACGGATTTTTACTGAAAATGACCTTTTCCAGGATCAGGGTTTATGGAATAGTTTTTACCATCACAGCCGCTTTTCGGATTTTGATCGGGAAGTGGCTCTCGAAAAAATAAACAATCGTATTTCATCCTCGCATGAATTTCTGAAAAAAGCTGATTTTTTGGTCATCACTTTCGGTACAGCCTGGGTATACGAACTTCGGAAAACCGGACAAATTGTATCCAACTGCCATAAAATACCTGCCGCCGAATTTAAACGATTCCGGCTTGGTGTATTTGAGATTACGAATGGTTACCGCGAATTACTAGAGCAAATCTGGAAGTTTAATCCGGGTTTAAAAGTAATTTTTACGGTAAGTCCGATCCGTCATTGGAAAGATGGTGCAGCCGAAAATCAACTCAGCAAAGCAACGCTTTTACTGGCCATCGATCAACTGATTAAAGGATTTGGAAATCAGGTCTGCGCTTATTTTCCGTCCTATGAAATCATGATGGACGAACTGCGCGATTATCGCTTTTATGCTGAGGATATGCTGCACATCAGTCCGGTGGCCGTTAATTATATCTTTGAACGGTTTAGCAAAGCGGCGATTACCAGCGCGAGCGGCGATATTTCAAAAAGTATGCTGAAGATTAATAAAGCAATATCTCACCGTCCGGTTAACCCTAGCACAGCCGAATTCAAAAAGTTTCTGGAGCAAACGCTAGTTCTTGTCAATCGAATGAGCGAAGAGTTCCCAACCATCAACTTAAACGCAGAACGTAATTATTTTGAGCAGGAACTGGTAAAACTTTAGACCATATCATTATACTCCTTTAATGATTTGATACTTCCGTGGCATTTTTTCCTACTTTTGACTTTATACACTTCGGCTCTGCTCAGTGCAATGCCTATTGACTTAACTTATGAAGGTTTTAATGTTCGGATGGGAATTTCCGCCTCACATATCGGGCGGGTTGGGAACAGCCTGTTTTGGTTTGACCAAAGGTTTGACTCAACTCAAGGATGTTAAGGTTACTTTTGTGGTTCCCAAAGCATGGGGTGACGAAGATCGTTCGAACATTACTTTGCTGGGAGCCGATCAAATTCCTGTTGTTCACCAACAAATTCAGTTTGCTGACACCAAGTCGAAGGTCGAATATTACCAACTTCACTCTAATTTAATTCCCTATTTGGGAACCTCTGAATTTGATGAGTTAAAATCGGAAATATCTTCCGGCGAAAAGCAGTTGATAGAATTGACTCCGGAAGGAAAGTTCGTTTTTAGTGGCGATTACGGTCAGAACCTTTTTCAGGAGATAGCTAATTACGCAGTTATCGCCGAAAAACTTGCCCGTGAAATTGATTTCGATGTGATTCATGTTCACGACTGGATGTGCTTTCAGGCTGGAATGGCCGCCAAACATATTTCAGGCAAACCGCTTGTTGTGCATGTTCATTCAACCGAATTCGATCGTTCCGGAAGCTCGGTTAATCCAGCAATTTGCGCTATCGAAAGTGAAGGATTGGAAGCCGCTGACAAAATTATCACGGTCAGTCATTTAACACGATCTGTAGTCATTGAAAAATATAACATCAATCCGGAGAAGATAATTACAGTTTATAATGCGGTAGAGCCTGTTCTTTTAGGAGACACAAAAACTTCCGGAGAATATACGAATGAAAAAGTTGTAAGTTTTTTGGGGCGAATAACCATGCAGAAAGGTCCTGAATATTTTGTTGAAGCCGCCAATCTGGTACTTCAGAAAATGAAAAACGTTCGTTTTGTGATGGCAGG
>JBBQXI010000398.1:0-3686 GCA_038209805.1 Bacteroidales bacterium
GAACCTATGAACGTACGGTCTTCACCAGTAATCCGTCCATCGCCGTTCATATCATTGAACTTAAAATCTCCCGGACGAGTCAGAAAATCCTGATAATAGATATCTTCCGAGGATAAGGCATTGGCGAGATCTACCTGATGCTGGTTTTGAAAAACACCTTCTACAATGTATCCAAAGAATTCGCCAATAGGCATACCAACCATCGTTTTTGTTGTATAGCCAAGTCTTTGCTCCCCACCCATAATTGGCTCGCCTCCACCAAGCGATAAAACAGTGTTTTTATAGGATGATACATTTAAGTTTACGCTGAAATTTAACTCTCTCCATTTGTTATGATAGGTCGATAGAAATTCGAATCCTTTATTTTCAATCTCACCAGCATTTGTCCAAGGCGAATCGGGTAATCCGGCGGACATTGGAACTGGTAATTTAAGAAGCATATTTTTGGTCTGCTTTTTATAAAAATCAAGACTCCCCGTAAGTTTACTATTAAAAAGGGTAAAATCAATTCCAAGATTAGTCGATTCTGTTGTTTCCCAGGTAAGATTTTTATTTCCCAGGTTTATTGGCGCATAACCCTGCGTTATGGATTGATTGAACAAATATCTTCTTGTATCGCCCCCTGCGATTATGGTTCTGAAAGCATTGTCCGAAATGTTCTGATTTCCAACTTGTCCCCAACCTAAACGTATTTTTAGATCATCAACAATGTCAGAGAGTTTTAAGGCTGAGAAGAATTTTTCATTTGAAATACGCCATCCTCCGGATAGTGATGGGAAATACCCCCATTTTTCACCGTTCGCAAATTTCGATGAGCCGTCAGCGCGAATGGATGCCGTAAAAAGGTATTCTGAATTAAAAGCATAATTGACACGTCCAAGGTATGAAATAAGACCATAATCGGAAACCTCGCCCGTCACATTTGGATCGCTTGTGGCAGCACTAAGGTAACGAAGGTAATCGCTGTTTGCAGGTATATTTCTTTTGGAAGCCTGCACAATTTCATATTTTCCACCTTCAGTTGTCATTCCGATCAGCGCTGTAAAATTGTGATTCTTTTTAAAGATTTGTTTGTAAGTCATTGTATTCTCATAAACCCAGTCTGTATTTTTACCGGAATCTTTACTTACCGAGTTGATGTCGTTTTTTGAATCAGAATCCATCCAGAATGAGGGTAGAAAATTGTCGTAGTCTGAACGTCGCATATCCATTCCGAAAGTTGAATGATACGACAGGTGTTTGGTTAAATCATAATTGAATGATAGATTTCCAAAGAACCGGAGTTGAGTCCATGAATTGATGGAACGCCCTAATTGAGCAACCGGATTAAATTTATTACTGTAGATCGATTCATACCAACGTGAAAATTCTCCGTATTTTACCCGAATCGGATCGTCAACGGGCCGTTCATTACCCGATGTTATTGGATCCAGTACAATTGCGGTAAAAACAATTCCACCGTCCAGATCATCTTCACTGATGGTTTGTCTTTTGGCATGACTTAGGTTCGTATTGAAGGCAATGGTGATTTTATCAGAAAGTTTATATTCGTTATTAACTCTGAAAGTCAATCGATCGAATTCTGATCCTTTTATAATTCCATCCTGAGATAGATAGGATAAACTCATCAAATACTTGTTCATATCATTTCCGCCTGAAATGGAGACGTTTTGGTTGTGAACCATGGCTTTTCTGGTGATTAATTTCCACCAATTGGTTCCTCCGCTATAGTTATCCGGATTATTAAACTCCTCGACATATTGATAGGCGCCTACACCTTCACTTTCAATTCCATTTTTTACAGCCAGATTACTAATTGTTGCAAATTGCTTACTGTCGCCCATGTGTGGATTTTTCCACACATCGCTCACTCCAAAATACGACTCGGCAGTTACTACCGGGCTACCAGGCTTCCCTTTTTTAGTATTAATCAGGATAACTCCGTTTGCCCCCCTGTTCCCATAAATAGCAGTGGCTGAAGCATCTTTTAGTATTTCAACATTGTCAATATCGCTCATGTTTAAAAAGCGAATGTCATCAGTAGGTATACCATCGATGACAAACAATGGATTATTATTATTTACGGTTCCAATTCCACGAATTCTGACCGAAGTTCCTCCACCAGGCGATCCTGATGTTGAAGTTACCAATACGCCAGCGGCTCGTCCTTGCAGAGCCTGATCGAATCCGGTTACAGGCATTTTGCGGGTGCCATCAACCTCAATAGTTGTAATTGCACCAGTCAAATCTGATTTTCGTTGGTCTCCGTAGCCAACAACTATTACTTCGTCAACCCCAATAATTTCAGGTTCGAGTGATACATCAATCTGTTGGTTTTTTCCAATAGAAACTTCAAATCTCATCATCCCAACATACGAAAAAACCAAAGAATCATAATTCAATGGAACTTCGATTTTATAATGTCCGTTTCTGTCGGTTATTGTACCGGCATAGGTGTTTTTTATCATAACGGTAACGCCAGGCATTGTTTCCATGTTATTGTTGGTAACTATACCTTTAATCGTTCGGTACGATTCGTTATTTATATTTTTAGGAACAACTTCCTTTCCCTGAGACAAAATAATGTGTTGGTCAATAATCTGAAAAGTATATGATGTATTGTTGAATAGTCTTTCAAGTACTTCATTTATTGACGCATTCCAAATTTGAATTGTTGTTTTTGGTTTGAGATTTATGCTTGATTGTTCAAAGAAGAATCGATATTCGCTTTGCTTCTCAATTTCAAGAATGATTCGCTCAAGAGTTACGTCCTTAAAATTAAGTGAAATGTTCTGCTTCTGAGAAAATGCTTTCACCGAAAGTAGAATAATAAAGATAGACAACAGAAACTTTACTCTCATAGACACAGAGGCATCCGAATAAATTTTTACCCATGTAAATATCAACTTTTTTTTTAAAAATTGATAGATGCCTTAACGGAATTGAATGCCTGATTGTTTAATAACTTAGAAAATATTCAAAAAAACAACGGTTAAATGATACAATACAGCTATTTTCTGCGGATAGTGATCTTATTTCGATCAGTAACATATTCAATTGGTACCGATGTCGACCTTTTGAAAATTTCAAGAATACTGTAGATATTATCGTCAACTTTAAAATCGCCGGTATAGGTCTTTTCTTTTAAGGTAGGGTCATCAAAAACTATTTCAACATTGTAGATTCGTTCTATCCGTTTAGCAAGAGTTTCAAATTTTTCATCTTTGAAAACAAATTCACCCTTCATCCAATAGGTGTAAAATTTAGTATCCACATTGGCAATAGCAGCACGATTACTAAGTTTATCGAAAGTCAAGCTTTCTCCGGGATTAAGTGTACTGATAACTTCAGGGTTTTCGTTCGATTGAACAGTGACTTTTCCTGAAATTAGAGTTGTTTCAATGAATTTATCGTTTGGATAGGCGCTAATGTTAAATTTGGTTCCTAATACTTTAATACTTATGTCAGAAGTCTTTACAACAAATGGTACTTTGACATTTCGCTGCACTTCAAAATAGCCTTCTCCAATTAGCTCAACCTGACGTACTGATTGATTGAAATTTTTAGGATAGGTTAACTTGCTATTATTATTCAGCCAAATTTTACTTCCATCAGGCAAAACTATCTCAGACTTATTTCCTTTGGGAACAGAGATGGTACAAAATTCGTTTTTTGAACTCTCTTGG
>JBBQXI010000399.1:0-3647 GCA_038209805.1 Bacteroidales bacterium
GGCTTTTGCATGGGGACTTCTGGCAATACTTACACCTTGTGTATTTCCAATGATTCCAATGACCGTTTCGTATTTCATGAAAAGTGGTTCGAAAGGAAAAATACAGGCACTGATTTATGGATTTTCAATTGTTGCGATTTATGTGATTTTTGGGGTATTAATATCGGTACTCTTTGGCGCCGATTTTGGCAACTGGCTCAGTACTCATTGGATTCCTAACGTGTTATTCTTCCTGATTTTTGTAATTTTTGCTGCTTCTTTCTTCGGATATTTCGAAATAACCATGCCGAGTTGGCTCGTTAACAAGAGTGCTCAGCATGAGGATCAAGGTGGTGTAATGGGTACAATTTTCATGGCATTTACACTCGTACTTGTTTCGTTTTCGTGCACTGGTCCAATAGTTGGGACTGTTATCGTTCAGGCGGTTGGCGGCCAGATTTTAAAACCGATCATCGGGATGTTGGGCTTTTCTCTTGCCTTTGCGATTCCGTTTACATTGTTTGCCTTTTTCCCACAGTGGTTAAAAAAGATGCCAAAATCGGGTGGATGGCTCAATTCGGTAAAAGTTGTCATTGGGTTTATTGAGCTGGCATTTGCCTTGAAATTTCTGAATGTACCCGATCAAACTTACCACTGGGGACTACTCGATCGCGAAGTTTACCTTGGATTCTGGATCGTGCTTTTCACCATGATGGGATTTTATTTGTTGGGAAAGATCAAGTTCCCACACGATAGTGATTATCCGGTTGTGAAATCTTTTCCACGACTACTGCTAATTATCTTTACGTTTACTTTCGTTATTTACCTGATTCCAGGTCTCTTCGGTGCACCACTCAAAGGCATTTCAGGTTGGCTTCCTCCAATGGAAACTCAGGATTTTAACATCAATGCCATTGTTCGCGATAATCAGGGTGGTGGTCAAAGTGTACATCAAGGAAATATGACCGAAGCCGCAAAATATGCAGACCGGTTAAAGCTGCCTCACGGATTACAAGGCTATTTTGATTACGATCAGGCCTTGAAAGTATCGAAAGAATTGAATAAACCGATTTTTGTCGACTTCACAGGACATGGCTGTACCAACTGTCGTGAAATGGAGAACCGCGTCTGGAGCGACCCGGAAGTTCTCAAAAGGCTTCGTGAAAATTTTGTTTTACTGGCTCTTTATGTTGACGACAAGGTGATTGAAATGCCAAAAGAAGAATGGTACACCAATAAGGATGGTCGCGAAGTGAAACTACTCGGAAAGAAAAACAGTGAAATACAAACCAGTAAATTCGGAACCAACTCGCAACCCTATTATGTCATTTTGGACGGTAACGGAACTCTGCTGGTTTCACCAAGAGCTTACGATCTCAACATTGAAGCGTTTAACCAATTTTTGGATGCCGGAGTGGAGGCATTTAACAAGAAATAGATAGAATTCAGATAAAGAAAAGGATCCGATCTTTTGACAAGATCGGATCCTTTTTTGTTGTTTTAGACAATCAATGAGCGAATATCCTGAATAATAGTTTGAGCCAGCAGATCGGCTTCAATCATCGAAGGAGCTTCAGCGTATATCCGGATGATCGCTTCTGTATTCGATTTCCGCAAATGCACCCAACGATCGGCAAAATCAATTTTTACGCCGTCGATATCTGTTACCTGTTCATGTTGGTATTTCAATTTCATTTTTACCAAAATAGCATCCACATCAATTTCGGGAATCAATTCAATCTTATTTTTCGAAATGAAATAATCAGGATACGTTTTTCGAAGCTCAGAGCATTTTAAACCCGATTTGGCTAACAAGCTTAAAAACAAGGCAACACCAACCAATGAATCGCGGCCATAATGCGATGCAGGGTAAATAATTCCGCCATTTCCTTCGCCGCCAATCACCGCATTGGTGGCTTTCATTCTGGCCACCACATTTACTTCACCAACGGCTGCTGCCGAATAGGTTCCTCCATGTTTTTCGGTAATGTCGCGCAAAGCCCGTGATGATGAAAGGTTTGAAACCGTATTCCCAGGTGTTTGGCTCAATACATAGTCGGCAATCGAAACCAGCGAATATTCTTCGTTAAACATGGATCCGTCTTCGCTAATAATTGCTAAACGATCCACGTCAGGATCGACCACAAAACCAACATCAACCGAGTTATTACGAATAATTTCTGCAGTTTCAATCAAATTTTCGGGAAGAGGTTCCGGAGTATGTGCAAATTGGCCCGTGGCATCACAGTTAATTTCAACAACTTCTTCAACCCCCAACGCTTTCAGTAAAGCCGGGATAACAATTCCACCTACTGAATTCACAGCATCAATGGCCACTTTAAAATTGGCATTCCGGATGGCTTCAACATCAACAAGCTCCAAGTCGAGTACTTGCTGAATATGAATATCCGTATAATCTTTTACGAAAATCTCACCTAAATCATCAACTTCAGCAAAACTATAAAGCTCTTGTTCTGCGATTTCCAATACCAAAGCGCCTTCAGCAGCATTCAGGAATTCTCCATCCTGATTGAGTAATTTCAGTGCGTTCCATTGTTTTGGATTGTGACTTGCCGTCAGGATAATTCCTCCCTGAGCAGATTCTTCTTTCACTGCGATTTCAGTTGTCGGGGTCGTAGCCATTCCCAAATCAACTACCATGCACCCCATTCCTGAAAGTGTCGCCACCACAAGCGACTGAACCATTGGTCCGGAAATACGGGCATCGCGGCCAACCACAACAGTAATTGTTTGCCCGGGGTGTTGTTGTTTCACCCATTCGGCATAGGCTGCCGTATATTTTACCACATCAAGTGGACTTAAGCCTTCGCCGGGTTTTCCTCCGATAGTACCACGAATTCCTGATATTGATCTAATTAAAGTCATAATATTGTCGTTTTCGAATTGATTATTATAAACATCAGTTTGAGCAACTATTATTGCAAAGATAAGACGTTCGACACCTAAAATTATTCTGGAACAGGAAAAGATTGGAGAAAAAATAAAAAGGGCATCGGATCTCACCCCATGCCCTTTGAAGTTTTTTGTTAGACCCGAAGTCTTAGTAAAAAACCAAAACAAACTTATGAAAAAAAATTCCGCAATACGATTACATAACAGTTCAGAATAAAAACACCCTTACCTCATTCTTCGTAATTTTTATGGAACTCACTGCTTTTAACTTCTTTTAACATTATGCATTGAAATTGACTGAATAATCAGATAAATTCAACTTAAGTATTTCAGTTATCAATCAATATTTATTTACATTTGAAGGGTACCTACACGACAAAGACTAACAAATGAAACTAAACAACCGCTTAATTTTTATCACACTGACTGCCGCATTGGGTGGTTTCCTATTTGGATTTGATACCGCAGTTATTGCAGGAGCAACTTCAGCACTCGAAAAACTTTTTAACCTCGATAAATTCTGGCTTGGGTTCACAGTTTCCATAGCTCTAATCGGAACTATTATTGGGACTATGGTGGTGGGAAAACCTGCTGATAATTATGGACGAAGACGAATTTTGTTCTATTTGGCCATATTTTACGCTTTGTCTGCTCTTGGTTGTGCCTTTTCATTCAGCTGGATTTCACTGCTATTTTTCCGCTTCCTTGGCGGAATTGCAGTAGGAGGTGTATCTGTTGTTGCCCCTATGTACATT
>JBBQXI010000400.1:0-3636 GCA_038209805.1 Bacteroidales bacterium
TTGGCTATTCAGTCGATGTTAACTGGAGGTCAGCGGATTCGTCCGTTGTTGACGGCCTTGGCATATTCGGCCTACGCCGGAAATGCAAATGATGAATTAATGGCGTCACTTTCGTTGGTAGTAGAATGTTTTCACAAGGCATCGCTCATTCACGACGATGTAGAAGATAACGACGATTTCCGTTACGACGCTGAAACTATTCATAAACAAAATGGCATTCCGGTTGCCATTAATACTGGCGATTTTTTGCTCGGAAAAGGCTACGAATTGCTGGGAAAGCTTCCTCTTGAGCCAACCAAAATGGCGGCATGTTATCAGTTAGTGGCGTCCGGACACGTAGCTTTATCACTCGGACAAGGAGCCGATTTATTGGCCAGTTCGCATAAAACCATTCTTCCGCTCTATCAGCAACTCGAAATTTTTGAACGGAAAACGGGCTCGGCTATTCGTGTCGCTTTGCTGCTTGGCGCGGTTGCGGCCAATGCTCCTGAATGCGATTTGGCTATTCTGAAAACATTTTCAGGATACTTCGGAATGGCCTACCAAATAAAAGACGATTTGGATGAATTCCTTGAAGCCAACGAACATACCCAACCTGCTGATTATCCTTTGCTGCTCTCACTTTTGGCTGAAAATTCAGACGAATCGCAATTGATAAAGCTCCGGTTAATTTATGCTGAAAATGATCGTTTGCTGATTTCTGCATTGATTCGTGAAAATGAAATCGAACGGATAGCCGGAGTTCTACTTCAGGAATACACCGATAAAGCCTACCGCGAACTCGACAAAATTGAAAATCTGAAGATTAGGTTGAGTTTGTACACCGTGCTGGGCAAAATATTCTGATTCTTAGATCGTGACTAATCCTACTCATATTCCTTTCTATCGACAAATGATTGCTTTGCTCCGAAATGCACTGAACTTGCTGGACGAACAGGGTAGGGAAGAGGTGCTGAAATTTCTTATAAGTCAGCAAAATCCGGATGGTGGTTTTCAGGATCGAGGTGGACGATCGGATTTGTATTATTCGCTGTTTGGTGGGTTGATGTTGAGGGCAGGGAAGTCCGAAGTCCGAAGTCTGAAGTCCGAAGGGGCGCAACTCGAAACCCGTAACCCGCAACCCGTAACAACACTCCCTGAGCTTGTCGAAGTGGCAATTTTGAATTTAAAACAATATATCGCACAACAATCAAATTCTGAAGTGCCCGGATTTATCGAAAAATGTTGCTGGGTATTGCTTCAGAAGGAATTGAAAACCGGACGAGATTCACAAATTAGAGCAATGTTTTCATTGGGAAAATCATTTTGGAAAGAACGTCATTCAATCAATATCTCGTACCGAAGTTTTGTGTTGTTCCTGACATTGGACGCTGTTTTACCTTTTCGCAAAATCCTGAAAATTGGAGCAAAAAAAATGTTAACGAGAACAACAATTGATCACCATTCGCCTTGTTCCGAAGTGGCCGCCAAAGTTTTCCTGCAAAAGATGACGAATCAGGAAGGATTGGAAGATCAGGAATTGCTAATGTCGTTTGCCTTCAAATCCGGCGGGTTCAAGACTTTTGCACATCTTGGTAATTCGGATATGTTATCGACTGCCGTAGCCTTATTTGCACTCAATTTTGCTGACTGTGATTTGCGTTTGCTAAAACCAACCTGCCTTGATTTCATCGGACAAAATTTCTCGGGTGAAGCTTTTCTCTCAGGTGATGGAGACCCAACTACCGATGTGGAATATACTTTTTATGGACTGCTGGCGTTGGGGGTTCTAGGTCAATAATCTTATAGCTTAATGGGAGATTTTTCTGGATTTTGTCTGTTGTCCCAAACGGATAAAACAATGATCGCGATTGCAGTAATTTGATATATGATGAGGTAGTTTTTAAAAATTTTTACCCTTACATTTTCAATAGTTGTTGGTTTACCGATGAAAGGGAATTTGCAGATTAGCTGCATTGAGTCTTTTATCAATTCATTCAGTTTCCGACTGTATATGCTTGACTGGTTTCGTTCATTCCAGAAATTGAGAATTTCTTTTCTTTCCCGCTGAGCTCTATTTGTCCAGATTATTTGCCTAGCCATTCGTCAATGTCTTTGTCGGCTTGGTCTTCAGTTAAAAACTCACCGTTTTTGTATTGAAGTTGTCCTTCTTCTACGGCTTTTATCTGTTCTTCTGAAAGTTCATAGACACTAATATCAGCTTCTTCGTTGGCAATTAACCGATACATTTCTTCCAATAATTCATTGTTCTCAGACCGGTCTATTTTGTGTATTAATCTTTTCTTTAATTCTTTAGCAGTCATGATATGTTGTTTTTACAAACTTACGAAATTAGTTTGTATGAATTTCAAGAAGTAATCTTCCATCTTTAGTATCTTGCATCTTCTAACTTTAGCTAGCATGAACAATCACTTTCAAACCCAATTCTCAGATCTTACCGATCTTCTCCTTCAAAAGCGCAATCCTGCTGGTTATTGGGAAGGTTGTTTGTCTTCGAGCGCATTGGGTGTGGCGGTGGCCATTACGGCTTTACATTTTTACGATGCGCCACTTAATGCTTCCGAGATTTCATCAGGATTGGAATGGCTGGAAGCTAACATAAATATCGATGGAGGTTTTGGCGATTCGCCAGTTAGCATGAGCAGTGTGAGTACTAGTCTGCTTTGTTATTCTGCAATAAAAGTTTGTAGTAAAATTGATGAAAGCAATTCGCTACTTCTGAAAATTGGGGATTATCTACGTTCGCAAAATATAGATGTCAATTCAGAAAAACTTATTTCGGCGATTCTTGATTTTTATAAGACGGATAGGACTTTTTCAGTTCCAATATTGACCATGTGCGCTTTGTGCGGAGTTCCCGGTAAAGTAGCATTTGAATCGATTCCGCAATTGCCTTTTGAACTTTCGTTATTGCCACGGTCGTTTTATCGTATGCTCAATCTGAGTGTTGTAAGTTATGCCATTCCGGCTTTGATAGCTGTTGGTATTGCCATTTTTAGGTTTAAGAAAAGGAAAAATCCATTGATGCGTTGGATTCGGGAAGCTTCGGTAAAAAAGTCACTTGCTTTACTTCGGAAGATTCAGCCGCATAGTGGAGGTTATCTGGAAGCTATTCCGTTGACTGCATTTGTGTGTTTGTGTCTTGTTGAATCGGGTTACCGCGATTTGGAAGTGGTGCACGATGGAATGAATTTTTTGAAACGGACTCAGCGGGAAGACGGCAGTTGGCCAATTGATATTGACCTTTCAACTTGGGTTACCACATTGTCCGTAAAATCGCTTCGGAGTAATTTAGATAAAGTCTTGACTCTAGCTGAAAGGCAGCAAATTACCAATCATTTATTGGCGATTCAGAATAAAGAAATTCATCCGTTTAACGGCACACAACCCGGAGGTTGGGGCTGGACATCGCATTCAGGTTCAGTGCCCGATGGTGACGATACGCCTGGAACGATTTTGGCTTTATTGGCCCTGAATGAGGAGAACCCCGACGGTGTTCGTGAGCCTGTTTTATTGGGAGTCGGCTGGCTAAGTCAATTGCAAAATAACGATGGCGGATTCCCAACATTTTCGAGGGGTTGGGGCAAGTTGCCATTCGATCAGAGTTGCGCCGATTTAACTGGGCATGCGATTTTG
>JBBQXI010000401.1:0-3618 GCA_038209805.1 Bacteroidales bacterium
GGATTAAATGGTTTCGGACAATCGTCAGGTTGGTCGGGATTAATTAAAAACCTGACGCCCTGGTTTAAAAAGAAAGAACGTGGCATAGTGATGTCGTACTGGACCACCTGTTATGTGATTGGTGGAATGGCGGCAACGGCATTTGCAACTTACTGGCTCTCCAATCAAAGCATCATGGCCGATTTGTCGTGGCGACGGGCATTTCTGGCTCCTTCCATACTGCTTTTGGTCATTTCGCTTGTTTACATCTTCATGGCGCGAAATGATCCAGCCGATGTGAAACTCGAATCTTTCGAAAAAAGCAAGGATACGCCAAAGGGTAAACGAAAAGAAAAAGCGGCTCAATTGGCTGTACTGAAAAATGGAGCTGTTTGGATTGCTGCAATCATGTATTTCTTCGTCAAGTTTACCAGGTACGCTTTCCTTTTCTGGCTTCCATTATACCTGTCTGAAGCCCTCAAATATTCCGATCAACAGGCCGGATACACTTCGATTGCCTACGAGGCATTTGGATTCTTCGGAATACTTGCCGCCGGTTATGCTTCCGATTACCTTTTCAAATCGCGTCGTTTCCCAATTAGCTCAATCATGCTTTTCTGTTTAGCTTTCGTGCTGTATTTGCAACCTCATCTTAGTCCGCTCGGCATTGTTCCAACCATCGTTTCAATCGGATTGATAGGCTTTTTCACCTATGGGCCAGATTCAATCATGTCGGGAGCAGCAGCCATGGACTTCGGGAAAAACCAAGGAGCCGCGCTTGCTGCCGGAGTGATCAACGGAGTTGGCTCAGCCGGGCAGTTGTTTTCACCTATCGCTGTGGCCTACGTATCGGGCAAATATGGCTGGGATGCGCTTTTTGGGTTGTTCGTATTTGTAACCTTAATCGCAGCTTTTTTGCTCATCCTGAAATGGAACTACGGAAAAGAAAATCAGGAATCTGAATTTGAGAATACACTAATCCAAACTCCGGAATTATCAACAATAATCGAATAACACCAATTAATATGGACAATAAATTATTTACTCCCGGGCCACTAAATACAAAACAATCAGTTAAGGAAGCCATGCTTCACGACATGGGTTCGCGCGACAAAGAGTTTCTGGAAGTGGTAAAGGAAATACGAAGTGAATTGCTAAACATTGCAGGAGTAACTCCCGAAGATGGATACGATACTGTGCTGATGCAGGGCTCAGGAACTTTTGGTGTCGAATCAGTAATTTCGACCGTCATTCCCAGTTTCGGACATCTGCTTCTTCTAACCAATGGCGCTTATGGCGACCGAATTAAGCAAATGGCTGATGTTTATGGAATCAGGACAACTACTTTAAAATACAAAGAAAATGTAATCCCTTCGGTTGATGATGCCCAAGAAATCCTGTTAGACGATGAAACGATAACGCACATCGCCATTGTTCATTGCGAAACCACAACCGGTATTTTTAACAACATCGAAGAAATTGGCTTACTGGCAAAGAAATTCAGCAAAGTATTTATAGTTGATGCCATGAGCAGCTTTGGTGCTGTAACAATCGACCTTAAAGCGTTAGATATTGATTTCCTGATTTCTTCGTCAAACAAATGCATTGAAGGAGTTCCTGGTTTTTCGTTTGTGATTGCAAAATCTGAAATACTCGAGCGATGTGCCGGACAAGCCAGAACCGTTTCACTCGATTTATACAGCCAGTGGGTCGATATGAAAAAGAGCAACCAGTTCCGTTTTACTCCGCCCATCCAATCTATTTTAGCTTTTCGCAAAGCAATTGATGAACTCAAAACTGAAGGTGGAGTTACAACGCGCTCTGAACGTTACCAGAAAAACTATCGCAGATTAATGAAAGGAACCGAAGCCCTCGGATTAAAAACTTATCTGGATAAAAAAGATCAGGGATATATCATCTCGTCATTTCTATTTCCCGACCATGCGAATTT
Organism: Bacteroidales bacterium; assembly: GCA_038209805.1. Lineage (GTDB taxonomy): Bacteria > Bacteroidota > Bacteroidia > Bacteroidales > Prolixibacteraceae > Aquipluma. Next base: position 1,931 of record JBBQXI010000401.1, read on the forward strand.
CGATTTTACTCAATTCTACGAAAGCCTGCATCAGCGCGGACAAGTGATTTACCAGGGAAAATTAAGCGATACCAATTGCTTCCGGATTGGAAATATTGGACAACTGTTTTTGGAAGACATTGAAAACCTTTTGTCGGCAATAAAAGATGTTCTGGATGAAATGGGAATATTGATACCCAATTCGCTTGTCTGATAATCGTACTTTTTATCTGTCTGTAACATTTTAATAATTTTAGATATTTAATATTTATACTGACAATCAAGCATATAACATTTTTGTAACATACAATTAATAAATGTGTAATCGAACTGTAACAATATTGAAGAAAATTTACATCGTTTTTTAACAAGTAAAATTTAATATTGAAACATGAGAAAAAGTTTGATTGCTTTATTGTTCTTATCTCTATTGGTTTTTAACGCGAAAGCTCAGGAAGCAACTGTAAACGAAAAGCTTACTGAAGTAAATGACAAAGTAGAAGGTTTGATTGAGCGGCTTGCAACTGATGAAGCTGATCTGTCTAAACTTACCAAAATTAAAGTTTCAGGTTATATGCAGGCACAGTACCAACATTTTGAAAATTTAAACACTCAACCTACTAATTATCTTTCTCTTCGACGTGCCAGATTAAAATTTACCTATGAAGCTGCCGATGGAGTGAAATTTCTATTACAACCTGATTTTTTACCCGGATCAGTGTCATTGAGAGAGGCTTATGTGGTATTAAACGATCGCTGGACCAAATCTTTTAGTTTATGGGCTGGTAAATTTAACCGTCCGAACTATGAAGTTGAATATTCTTCAAGCCAGCTTGAAAATCTTGAACGATCATTGATTATCCGTACCTTGTATCCCGGCGAATATGCATTGGGAGCCAAATTGGAATTCAATCCGGAAAGTATTCCTGTACATCTTCAATTTGCTTTACTCAACGGGAATGATGGATTAACGATCAACAACAGCGCTGGAGCTAACCTGAATACCAACGAAAACAAAGACTTCGATAAATATAAAGACATCATGGTGCGTGCTACCTATAACCTTCCTTTGGGAAGTTTTGGCGGACTTGATTTTGGCGCTCACGCTTACTTCGGTTCATTGAAGTCAAACGCAGTGAATACTTTAAGCAGCGATTACACCACCCTTAAAAGCGTCAATGTTGGGGATGCAGTAAAAAAGAATTGGCTAGGTGGTGAATTCCAGCTGTTTGCTGATATTTTGGGTGGCCTCTCCATTAAAGGGGAATACATTGCAGGTAAAAATGCAACAATTGGTTATTCTCCAGTTCCCGTTGCCGCTATAGCAACAGCACCAGCAACAACCATTCCCGGAGTGGCCAACTTCCAGAATAATTTCGCAGGGTATTACCTTTATTTCATCAAGAATCTTGGTAAGAAAAACCAATTTTCCTTTCGCTATGATTACTATGATCCCAACACTGATATCAGCGGTAAAGATATAACGATCACAAAATTCACTGCTCCAGATGCAACAACCTTGAAAAATAAAGCGAGTGGAAAAAGCGACCTGGCTACTTCAACTTTTGGATTTGCCTTGCACCACTATTTCGATGATAATTTAAGAATTTCTTTGGATTATGACATGGTTCAAAATGAAAAAGTGAGTGCAGCTGGTTTGTTAACTGAAGATTACACCAAGGCCAATGGAACAAAAGTACCAGCTGGAC
>JBBQXI010000402.1:0-3600 GCA_038209805.1 Bacteroidales bacterium
TTAGTTACATGAAATTTTTTGGCGAATTGCTAAAGTAGTAAGACGAGAATAGTGCGATATTATAGCAATACTGTGGTCAGGGCTTCACTCCAAAGTGAAGCCCTGAATAGTTTTATACTCGACTTTACCAAACCTTAACACCTCCCCGCCATTTCTAAACCTTTAATTTACACAAGCAACCATAGCAAATCGTACTTTTGCACTTGATTTAAAATAGTTGATTGAAAATCAGCATTAAAATCATGGATTATGATTCGACAATGTGTAATTATTTTTGGTTGTCTGGCCATTGGCGAACTGATAGTGGCTGTGACGGGAATCAAACTTCCTGCAAGTATCATTGGCATGTTGCTCCTGACTCTACTCCTGAAATTGGGCTGAGTAAAAGTGGCATGGGTTAAAGGCATTTCCGACTTTTTGGTGAAAAACTTGCCGTTGTTTTTCGTTCCTCCAGGTATGGTAGTAATGCTTTATATCGATGTCATTGAAACTAACTTCGGGGCCATTGTGGTGGCATCAGTTGGAAGTACTGTCATTGTGTTGGCGCTTACTGGCTGGACGCACCAAATCCTTCGGAAAAGTAAATTTCTCAATAGTAAACGGTCAATTCAAGACGTTTAAAAAGTAACCGGATGAAAAGTTTTTTTGAAAGTGAAACATTTATCGTAGCCTTTGTATTTCTGGCTTATTATCTGGCCAAGCAACTACAGAAACGTACGGGTTTTATCCTGCTCAATCCCATTCTGGTGGCAGTGGTTATCATCATTGTGTTTTTGTCGGTTTTCAAGATCGATTACGCCTCGTTTCACGAAGGAAGCAAGCTCATTGAATTTTTCCTAAAACCGGCGGTTGTTGCCCTTGGCGTTCCTTTGTACCTACAACTCGAAAAGATAAAAAAGCAAGCCATCCCGATTTTGGTTTCGCAACTGGTTGGCTGTGTGGTTGGCATTGTTTCGGTGGTGCTAATTGCCAAAGCAATGGGCGCTTCCCGTGAAATCATTTATTCGCTGGCGCCTAAATCGGTTACTACTCCTATTGCCATCGAGGTTTCGAAAGCCATTCACGGCATTCCGCCGCTTACTGCTTCTGTCGTGATTGTGGTTGGAATTTTCGGTGGGATTTTCGGTTACACCATCATGAAATGGACTCGGGTGAAAAATCCCATTGCACAAGGCTTGTCGATGGGAACGGCGGCTCATGCTGTTGGTACCTCGCGATCAATGGAAATCAGTCCCACATTTGGCGCCATGTCGAGCATTGGGCTAATTGTGAACGGTATTTTTACTGCCATTCTTACCCCATATATTTTACAACTGATAAATATCTGGATTCCGCTGTAGAACAATAAATGTTCAGTAAATTAGAGGCAAATAAACATCCACAAATAATATGGCTGAAATTGTTTACCTAAACGGAAACTTCATCCCGAAGAATGAAGCTTCCATTTCTGTGGAAGACAGGGGTTTTAACTTTGCCGATGGAATTTACGAAGTGATTAAATATTACCACGGAAAGCCTTTCCGGTATGCCGATCACATGGAGCGGTTGCGGCGAAGTCTGCACGAAATCAGTATTAATTTTGATGATTTGGATCAGTTCGAAGTCGTATTTCAATCGCTTTTGGAACAAAACGGATTTGCTAATCAGGACGCAGGTGTTTACCTGCAAATTACACGCGGGTGCCATAAGCGAATTCACCAATTCCCTGAAAACATAAAGCCAACGGTTTATGCCACCGTGTTTCCTTTTGCTTCAAAGTGGGATCAACTCGAAAACGGAGTCAAGGTAATTACCACCGAAGATATTCGCTGGCTGCGTTGCGATATTAAATCGATTTCGCTGTTGCCCAACGTGCTTGCTGCCGAAAGGGCTCATGAACAGGATGCTGTTGAAGCCATTTTTATTCGCAACGGAATCGTTACCGAAGGCTCTCATTCGAGTTTCATGGCCGTGAAAAATGGTGTGGTTTATACCCATCCCGACTCGAATCTGATTTTGCCGGGTATCACTAAAATTGTGATCCGTGAAATTTGCAAAGCCAATCATATTTCGCTTGTTGAGGAAGGAATTCCAGCATCGGAACTAGCCAGCATGGACGAAATGATGATTATTGGTACCGGAAGCGAAGTTTCTCCGGTTGTGCAAATGGATGAAACTCTTGTTGTGAATGGCAAGCCAGGACCGGTTACCCTTTTCATTCAGAAAAAATTCTTTGAACAAACAAAACGATAAAATGAACCCAAACATTCCATTTCAAACCATCGATTGGTCAATTGTTCCAAAAACAGAGCACAAAGGCGAAACCGGAACAGCATTTTGGCAAACCCTCCAGTTGCCCGGCCTTAGAATCCGAATCGTTGAATACACTGCCGGTTATCTGGCCGATCACTGGTGCGGGAAAGGCCACATCGTGCATTGCCTGGAAGGCGAATTTATTAGCGAATCGGCAGATGGCAATCACAGCTTTTTAACTCCCGGAATGACTTATGTGGTGACCGACGAGCTGAGTTCACACCGTTCGGCAACCAAAAATGGCGTAAAACTTTTGATTATCGATGGGGACTTCCTGAAGTTTCAGGCTATTCAGGAAAAATAGCTGATCGCAATTGATGTGTTTATACTTCGATTAATCTGCTCAGTTTTTTCCAGTGATTAACCATAATAAATACAACTATTATTGCCGAGCAAAAATCAGAAATTGGCATGGACAGCCAAATGCCTTTTAGCCCGAGATAATTTGGAAGTAGAAAAATAAGCGGAATCAGAATGATAACCTGACGCAACAAAGTGAGAAGGACTGCAATTTTAGCCTTTCCCATCGATTGAAAGAAATTTCCGGCTACTACCTGAAACCCGACAAAGGGCAGAGACATCAAACTCAATCGCAGCCCTTGTTTTCCGATACTGAGCAATCCGGTATCCGAAGAATTAAAAAGTTTCACAATGGCTCCGGGAAGCGTTTCAACCATTACAAAGGCAAAAACAGCAATACCGGTCGCGGCAATCATGCCAATTCGTAACGTATCTTTCACTCGCTGGTACGATTTGGCGCCGTAATTGAAACTAATGATCGGCTGCGAAGCCATATTGATGGCCACAATCGCCATCACGATCATGGTGACCATGCTGTTTACAATTCCCATGGCACCAACGGCCAGATCACCTCCAAAAGCAATCAGTTTAGTATTAAGCAACCCCTGAACTAAGCTGTTAGCAATCTGCATAAAGAATGGCGCCATTCCGATGGCAACAATCTCGAACAGGATTTTCCGGTCGAAAACAATGTTCTCTTTTTTCAGCCTGACAATTGCTTTTGAACTTCTGAAATGCAAAATCACCCAAACGGTGAGCACAATCATTGAAATGACGGTAGCGTATGCCGCGCCTTTTACGCCCATTCCAAAACCAAAAATGAAAATTGGATCGAGTACCAGATTGGTTCCCGCGCTGATGAGCATGGAAAACATGGCTGTGTGTGCATTTCCTTCGGAACGGATAATGTTGTTCAACGAAAATCCGACAACCTGAAAAACTGTTCCGGCTAAAATAATATCGAGGTAATCGTTGGCATAACCAATAGTTTCGGCAGTGGCGCCAAAC
>JBBQXI010000403.1:0-3599 GCA_038209805.1 Bacteroidales bacterium
GGAACAATTTCGCATCGCTGGGCAAATACAATCCAGAATTCTTTGCGCAGCTGTTTTGCTTCGTCTTTACTATACATGTGAGAAAATTAGTATGCAAAGAAAGATAGAAAAAGCAAAAAATGCATTCAATATCCAAATCAGCAAAATTAAATTTGGGTATAAATGACCTTTCCAGCGATAAAATCAGCCAATACTTCGATATTTTTTAATGTGAATAGTGAAAATATGTACCTTAACGCTAGTTATCAGTTCATACTAATTCCCAATCAGACCGGTGTTTAACCCGGAGTATCTATTTAAAACTAAAAACTTTCAACATGAAAAAACTACTATTTGCGTTTGTATTCGTTCTTTTGGGAACGTTTGTCTCCAGTGCTGCCGAAATTGATGGAAAATGGAAAACTTCGATAAAAGGCCAGGATGGAGACATGGAACTTGTCTTTGCTTTTAAGGCTGAAGGAGCCACATTAACAGGTTCTATTGTGTCACCTATGGGTGAATTACCTTTTACGAACGGGAAAATTGAAGGGAAAGAATTTTCGTTCGATTTGGATATGATGGGCACAACAATTAAGCACAAAGGGACTGTAGAAGGCAATGAAATTAAAATGAAATCAGAAGGTGGTCCGGGTGGTGATATTGAGATGATTTTAAAGAAAGTCGTTGAATAAACAACTGTTTACTGCAAAAGAAAGCCGTCTAAAACTCAATTCAGACGGCTTTCTTTATAAAATATACTGTTGTTATTTCTTGATCACTTTTTTGTATCCGTAGATAGCTGTAGCGCCTAATTGTTCTTCGATACGAAGCAATTGGTTGTATTTAGCCATACGGTCGGAACGGCTCAAAGAACCGGTTTTGATTTGTCCGGCATTGGTAGCAACAGCAATATCGGCAATCGTTGAATCTTCAGTTTCGCCTGAACGATGTGAAGTTACTGAAGTGTAACCAGCACGGTGAGCCATTTCTATAGCGTCCAATGTTTCAGTTAATGTACCAATCTGGTTTACTTTAATCAGGATTGAGTTAGCAGCACCCAATTCGATTCCTTTTGCCAAATATTCAACATTGGTTACAAATAAATCGTCGCCAACCAACTGACATTTGTCGCCAAGTTTTTTGGTTAACGCAACCCATCCGTCCCAGTCACCTTCGTTCATACCGTCTTCAATAGAGTCGATAGGGAAATTGGCAACCAATCCGGCAAGGAACTCAACCTGCTGAGCAGAAGTTCTTTTTTCGCCAGTTTTACCTTCAAATTTTGAGTAGTCGTAAATTCCGTCTTTATAGAATTCAGAAGCAGCACAATCCAAAGCGATAGAAACATCTCCGCCTTCAGAAGCGCGACCTGGTTTGTACCCGGCATTTTTAATTGCTTTGATGATGCTGTTCAATGCATCTTCAGTTCCATCCAATTTAGGAGCAAAACCACCTTCATCGCCAACAGCAGTGCTTAAACCACGGTCGTGAAGAACTTTTTTCAGATGATGGAAAACTTCGGCACCCATGCGTAACCCTTCACGGAATGAAATTGCACCAATTGGGCGAATCATAAATTCCTGAAAAGCGATAGGAGCGTCAGAGTGCGAACCACCATTGATGATGTTCATCATCGGAACTGGCAATGTTTTAGCATTTGTTCCGCCGATGTAACGATACAAAGGCATATCAAGAGCCTCGGCAGCAGCACGTGCAACAGCCAAAGAAACACCTAACATCGCATTAGCGCCCAATTTTGATTTGGTTTTTGTACCGTCAAGAGCAATTAACTTTTTATCGATAGCTACCTGATTAGAAGCATCCATGCCCATAATCTCTTTGGCAATTACTGTATTAACATTGGCAACAGCTTTCAACACACCTTTACCTAAATAACGGCCTTTATCACCATCACGCAACTCAATGGCTTCGTTCTCTCCGGTTGATGCTCCTGATGGAACAGCAGCACGTCCGATAGCGCCACATTCGAGGGTTACTTCAACTTCAACGGTTGGATTACCACGTGAATCCAGAATTTCTCTACCAACTACTTTATCAATAAACATTGTGTTATGTTTTAAAATTAAACTTAATGTGTATATCTATATAATCTAATTATCAGATTATTAATCATTTTTAAAATCAGTACAAAGGTAATAAAAGCATCCAAAGAATCTATAAAACAACAGAATGCATGACTTTTTTTTAAAACAACAATCAACAAGAGAGATTGTTAATCCCAGATTCAAAATTTCGCAAAATTCAGTTGAATGAATCCAACCAAACTCTATATCTTTCCAAAATATATGACACATCCATGAGAAAATCAATTATCTATACCTGCATTCTGGCACTTTGGGCCACATTTGGCACAGCTCAAAGTGCACTAAACTCCATTCAGCAAAAAATTACTACTTGGCAAACTTCTACTGGATTAGCGAATGCAAGCATTGGCATTACCGTTACCGACAGCAAAACTAATGAAATACTTATTGAATCGAAACCTCAGCTTAGTCTGGTTCCGGCCTCCATCCTGAAAACGATAACAACCGCCACGGCATTGGAAGTTTTTGGTCCCGATTATCATTTCCAAACCATACTCTCCTACTCTGGAATGGTACGCAACGATACGCTATTTGGCGATCTGCAAATCATTGGAGGCGGCGATCCTACTTTGGGATCAAAATATTTTCCGGATAGCAAGCCGTTGCTGGAAGAATGGGTAAAAGCTTTGCAGAACAAGCACATTAAAGTAATTAGCGGAAGCCTCATTCTTGATGCAACAATCTATGAATCGCAAATGATTCCGAATACCTGGATTTGGGAAGATATTGGTAACTACTATGGCGCTGGCGCTTCGGGAATCAGCGTTTACGATAATCTGTACGAAATTCACCTGAAATCGGAAAGTGAAGCCAATAAGCCAACCCAAATCATTCGAGTTGTTCCTGAAATTCCGAATCTGGAATTGACAAATGAAGTGCTTTCGTCAGATTTAAATAGTGATCAGGCTTATGTATTTGGAAGTCCGGAGGAGAATCGAAGAGTTATCAGGGGTACCATTCCTAAAAACCGATCTGACTTCGTCGTCAAAGCTTCGGTTCCAAATCCAGCAGCACTTTTAGCAAGCGAATTCAGGGAAATACTTTCTGGAAACGGAATTTCAGTTTCAGGAGCAACCAAATACGAAATGATAAAAACAGAACCATCAATCCAATTATCTGTCATACAATCACCTCCGCTTCGAGATATTATCAAGGTTACCAACTACGAAAGCGTGAACCTGTTTGCAGAACATTTTCTGAAACATCTGGCTTTTCAGAAAAGTAGTTTGGGAACTACCAAAGACGGATGCAAGTTCGTGATGCAATTTTGGAAAGACAAAGGACTGGACATGACCGGATTCTTTATGAACGATGGCAGTGGCTTGTCGCGATTCAATGCCATTACTGCCAGCCAGATCGTTTCAGTACTGAATTACATGAAAACCAAGAGTGCCTATTTCGAAGATTTTTATCAATCGCTTCCTGCTGCAGGTGGTGGAACACTTTCAAAATTTAGTCAACAGGATTTTCCGAACAAATGTCTTCGGGCTAAAAGTGGCTCCATGACCCGGGTTC
>JBBQXI010000404.1:0-3584 GCA_038209805.1 Bacteroidales bacterium
CTTCGTCAAGGTTGCGGGTTTCTATCTCAATTGCAAGGTTAAGTCCATTTTGATTCATGTATTCATGACAGGCTGTTATTGCTTTCGCAATTCCACCTGCAAAATCGACATGGTTATCTTTTATAAGAATCATATCGAAAAGACCAAAACGATGATTGTAACCACCACCCAGCCTGACAGCTATTTTTTCGAATTCCCGAAGCAAAGGTGTTGTTTTGCGTGTATCAAGTATTTTGGTTGGAAGTCCGTCGATTGAATCAACCATAAGCCTTGTTTGAGTAGCAATACCGCTCATTCGTTGCATAAAATTAAGAGCAGTCCGCTCAGCTGTTAACAACGAAATAGACGGACCGCTGACTTCAAATACCACATCACCAACATTAATGCGTGAACCATCCTTAATAAACTGATCCATTACTATGCGGTTATCGGTATGAAAAAATACCTTTCGGGCTATATCCACCCCTGCCAATACGCCATCCTCTTTTACAAGCAAACGTGCTTTCCCATTGGCACTCAAAGGAATAGTTGATAATGAAGTATGATCGCCTTCGCCTATATCTTCGCGAAGTGCATTAATGATAATTTCATCTATGGTCACAGAAAATCGGATTTTGAATTAATCAGCCTCGAAATGCATTTGCTGAATCAATAACTGATTTGAAACAGGTTTCAGAAGAATATAAACATTCAGTTTTTCAGTTTTATTCTTATAGGTGCCGATAATAAATTGCGCTCCTCCTGTTGAATTGCTCTTTTGATTGATTACAAAAGAAACCGGAGCTGATTTAGCGAAAAAATTTTTCATAATCATCTCAGCCTGAGCTTTGCTGAACGTACCATCGCTTCCAGGCAAGATAATTTCCACTGTAGTACCAAAATATTTTGCCAGGTCTTTTGAACTTCCGGCTCGTATTGCAGCAGCTATATCATCAACAAGCGCAAATGGTTCGATGGCTATAACGGTACTCCTGGTGAACAGCATCACTGATAAACAAAGCGTTATAATTCTTAAGGTGTTTTTCATCATTCTGTTTTAACAACCTTGTAAAGGTACAAAAATCAATCCAAAAAAATCTATTTTTGATTTATCTGCAGTTAATTCATACGCGATTTAAAGAGTGTCCCTATCTTTGGCACTCTGAAATATCAACTTCAGGCTAACAAAAATATAGTCGGGCTAAAAATACAACATGCTGTCATTATGAATATTACACTCCTTATGATCGGGAATACCTCGGAAGCCTTTGTGCTCGAAGGCTATGAAGTATTTTTAAAAAGGCTGAAACATTATATAAAAGTAAAAGAAATTATCATTCCTGATATTAAGGACAGGAAACACCTAACAGCTGAACAAATAAAAGAAAAAGAGGCTATAATTCTTTTAGAAAAATCATCGTCAGCCAACTACATAGTGCTGCTTGATGAACGCGGAAAAGAATTCAGTTCCGTTGAATTTGCCGGTTTCCTCCAGAAATCAATGAATGCCGGCACCCGTGAGCTCTTTTTTATAATCGGTGGCGCTTATGGAGTTGCCGAAAGTGTGAAACAAAAAGCCGATATCACTGTTTCGCTTTCGCGAATGACATTTACCCACCAGTTTATCCGGCTTCTTTTTGCTGAACAATTGTACCGTGCCATGACCATTCTCAAAAATGAACCTTACCACAACGAATAATCCAATGACCCACGAACTTATTTTTGCCACCAATAATCTTCACAAACTATCTGAAGTACAGTCGCTTATAGGCGACAAATTTAAAATAAAAAGTCTGAAACAAATAGGATGCAACGAGGATATCCCTGAAACTGCTCCAACACTTGAAGGCAACGCTTTGCTTAAAGCCCAGTATGTATTGGACAAATATGGTAAAAACTGCTTTGCCGATGATACCGGGCTTGAAATTGAAGCTTTGGATGGACGCCCGGGTGTTTTTTCGGCAAGGTATGCAACGGATGGGCACGATTTTGAAGCAAATATCGATAAAGTGCTTGATGAATTAAAAGGTATTAAAAACCGCAAAGCGCGATTCCGCACGGTTATAGCCTTGAGCCTGGATGGATCAGTACATTACTTCGAAGGAATTGTTAATGGTGAAATTATTACCGAAAGAAAAGGGATTAAAGGATTTGGTTATGATCCCGTATTTTTGCCTGATGGATATAATGAAACCTTTGCAGAAATGCCTCTTTCGGAAAAGAACAAAATCAGCCACAGAGCCAGGGCCGTGAATCAGTTAGTGAGTTTCCTGACTTTGGAGATGTAAAATTTAGTTCTTCTCGTAAGTGTAATGTCCGATAATTTTAAACTCAAATAAACAATCAGCCAGTACTTGACCACCTCCGATATTGTGCACAATTAAATTCCGGGTTCCGTCGGCTGATTTTTTGTCCGCAACAATTCCAATATGCGTTATCCCTCCGCCCAAATTCCAGCAGACAATATCTCCTGTTATATAATCGCCGGGTTTGTTGGTAATCGGTTTCACCTGGCCATTTCTCGTGAAAAATGTCATTAAATTCGGAACGCGCCTGTGATCGATATTTTTGTCGGGGCCTTGTAATCCCCATCTTTGAGGATATTTTTTGAAATTAGCTTTCATATCTTCATGCACTTCTTTCTGTAGGTCAGTTCCCAGTTTGCGATACGCCCTGATGAGCACATCGGTGCAAACACCTTTATTGGCAGGTACATCGCCGCCGGGATAGCTGATTTTGAAATAAGCAGGATCATAGCTCACTTTTTGTTTTGTTAATTCGAGTGCTGCTTCTGAAAGTCTTTTGCTGAAAGTGGTTTGCCCGATGGCAATCAGGTTGGAAAGAAAGAAAATTAAAATGACGATCGTAATCTTTTTAATCATAGCGTAAATCTGAAGCTTACCAAAAAATGTTCAGCAGCTAGCAATAGTGCGGGAATAGATTGCTGTTCAACTGTCTGCCAACACAACTTGTCCCGATTTATCGGGAAATGTATATAAAGATTTCAAATGTTTCAACGACCACCAATCCCCGCATTTGCTAAAGCGTTTGTTATGGGCTGGGTTTAGTTTTTCCTAAATTTGTCTTGTATTATTTTAATCAATTAAGAATTAGAATCCTCTTCAATCCAGTTATGAATTATCGTTCTCATTGACTCTATTTTATTAAAACATATAACAAAGTAAACCAAAAGAAGTCCAATCAAAATGAAAATTCCTTTATTTAGATTTGTCCACTGAAACCAGGCTAACACATATAATATCGCTCCATAAATCAAAAAGTTATATTCAAGTGGCAAGAACTCAAATCCAAATCGAAGATGGGAGGTCATCTTTACTCTGTCATTTGAATACTTGATTTTCAAATAACAAAACATTGGAAGAAAAATCTTTAAAGTATTATCTTTTAGATAATAGTTATAATTATAGTACTCTAATCTTGTCTTAATTTTTTCCAGATTAAATGTTTGTCTGCCCATTATCTATGTATTTAAAGTTTGTTAGTATGCTTTTTTAGCTTGCCTATAACGTAAAAAGCTACACGCAGGGGCGGACTGCGGGCGATTTCCTGTCAAGCCGAAAAGCAGCCCGAGCGGAAAGTTACAC
>JBBQXI010000405.1:0-3569 GCA_038209805.1 Bacteroidales bacterium
TTTGTTGGCCTCGATGTTCTTTCGCGACAAAAACTGACCGGGCAGATTGGCGAGTTACACCAATTGGGGAAGGCCATTGTTTTGATTTGCGATCCTCTTCATGTTTCGGAGCAAATGGATTGGGTACTTGTGCTTGGAAATGGGCAATTGGTTCAGTGGGTTAGGCGAGCCGATTATATTCCGGAGCGACTGGTGGAAGATGCACCTGAAACAATGGAACACCATTTTGCTGAATTGCAGGTCTCGTCGGAAGATCAGTTCGACTATGCGGTAAAAATGAATGCTGTAAATGTCGTTCATGGCGAACGCGAAATCCTGAAAAATATTAATTGGACGGTACAAAAGGGTGAACGCTGGGCGCTGATGGGTCCCAATGGTGCAGGAAAAACAACATTACTTAGCCTGATTACGGCCGATAATCCGCAGGGATATGTGAACGACCTGACTCTTTTTGACCGGAAACGTGGAAGTGGCGAGAGTATTTGGGATATTAAAAAGCGAATCGGATATGTTTCTCCCGAACTTCACCTATATTTCTTGCGTGGGAAGGGTATCTTTAATACGATTCCGGGATTGGAAAAATCAATTTTTTCCAGCGGTAATTCGCTTCGTTGCGATGAAGTAATTACTTCCGGCTTTAATGAACAAATTGGTTTTTCGTCATCGAACAGCGATTTTCAGAAAAAAGCAATAAAAGCCTGGTTCCCAATTTTGCAGTTGGAACATTTGGCCGATAGCAGATTTTCCGATGCCTCGCTGAGTGAACAACGCTTGTTGCTTCTGGCGCGTGCCCTGGTGAAGATGCCTTCGCTCCTGATTTTGGATGAACCTTGTCAAGGGCTCGACCCGCATCAAATACGCCGTTTTACCCGAATGCTCGACGTGATTTGCTCGCACTTGCAAACAACGGTGATTTATGTAACCCATTATCCGGAAGAAATTCCACAATCCGTGACCAAATTGCTACAACTCGAAAATGGGCAAGTAAAATTTTGTGGGTCATTTTCTCTGGAATCGTAAAAATCATTTCAAGGAGAACTAATCTAAATTAAAACTGTTCTACCTTTGCTCAAGAACAAAAACTCTTCTTATGCAAAACTTTTTTGTCAAATCACACGGGCTCGGAAACGACTATTTTGTTTTGAACGAAACCGAACTTTCCTTTAAGCTGAATGAAAAAAACATACAGTTGCTTTGCGATGTCCATTATGGAATCGGATCAGATGGTATTTTACTGAAAGTGGGATCGGATAAAGCCGACTTTGGGTTGAAAATATACAATCCGGATGGCTCGGAAGCTGAAAAAAGTGGTAACGGATTGCGCATTTTTGCTAAATACCTGTACGATTATAGTCATACTTCAGGCAAAAAATTCACCATCGAAACGCTTGGTGGAATCGTAACTGCTGAAGTTACCCGCGAAACTAAGGGAATTGCAAGCCAGGTGAAAGTCGATATGGGAAAAGCCATTTTCGATTCGCATCAGATTCCGGTTACCTGCGACTCTCCTGAATGTCTGGATCATCCGCTGAATATTGTTGACGAAACATACCTGATTAACTGTGTGTCGGTTGGAAATCCGCATTGCGTTATTCTTCGTGATCGACTAGTTGAAGCAGAAATCCTGAAACATGGTTCTGAAATTGAGAACCACCCCATGTTTCCGCATCGAATTAATGTTCAGTTTGCGAAAGTAATTTCGCGTAGCGAAGTAGAAATCCTGATTTGGGAGCGTGGTGCCGGTTACACGCTGGCCTCCGGAAGTTCGTCGTGCGCTGTAGCTGCAGTAATGGTAAAAAAAGGACTGACAGATCGGGTATTAAGCCTGAAAATGCCCGGAGGAACTCTTCACATTGAAATTGATGAAGAATGGAATATCCGCATGATTGGCGAAGTTCGCGAAATTGCTTCAGGCTATTTAAGTGATGAATTGATTGCAGATGTACTTTGTTTGTAAAAATCTGTAAATTTGTAGCATCAAAAAATAATAAATTGTAATGACAACGAAATACATTCCATTTTCTAAATCGCAGCTCGAAAAAATCACAGAGCAATATCCAACTCCTTTTCATATTTACGATGAGAAAGGAATACGTGAATACGCCCGGAAATTCACTAAGGCATTTTCGTGGAATCCTGGATTCAAAGAATATTATGCCATCAAATCGGCTCCAAACCCGTATTTGATGAAAATCATGCGCGAAGAAGGTTTCGGCATTGATTGTAGTTCGTATGCCGAATTAGTGATTGCCGAAAAGCTGGGTATGTCGGGCGACGAAATCATGTTCACATCAAACGATACCCCTGCCTACGAATATAAAAAAGCCATTGAGCTGGGAGCGATCATTAATCTCGACGATATTTCGCACATTGAATACCTTGAGAAAAATGTTGGTTTGCCTTCGCTGGTTTGCTTTCGTTACAATCCGGGGTCGTTGAAAGAAGGAAATACCATTATTGGTCATCCGGAAGAAGCTAAATACGGTTTTACCCGCGAACAATTGTTCGAAGGCTACCAAATGCTGAAAGACAAAGGTGTTACACGTTTTGGGCTTCATACCATGGTTGCTTCCAACGAATTGGATGCAGCTTACTTTGTAGAGACTGCTCAGATTCTTTTCGATCTGATCGTGGAAATCAAACAAAAAGTTGGTATTCAAATTGAGTTTGCTAATCTTGGCGGAGGTATCGGAATTCCATATCGTCCGACCGAACAACCTGTCGATTTGGATTTTATGAGCCAGGGAATTAGAAAGTTGTATCAGGAAAGGATTGAAGCCAACGGACTTGCCCCACTTCGGGTTTATTTCGAATCGGGAAGAGCCATGACCGGTCCATTTGGGTTTCTGGTTTCAACTGTGCTTCACATTAAAAAAACATACAAGCAATACGCCGGACTTGATTCGAGTATGGCTAACCTCATGCGTCCCGCTCTTTACGGGTCGTACCACCACATTACGGTAATGGGCAAGGAATACGAACCACTCGATCATGTTTACGATGTAACCGGATCGCTTTGCGAAAACAACGATAAATTTGCCATTAACCGCCACTTGCCAAAAATGGAGCCAGGTGACTTGGTTGTGATTCACGATGCCGGAGCACATGGTCACGCCATGGGATTCAATTACAACGGTAAATTGCGCTCGGCCGAATTGTTGATTCGTGAAAACGGAGAAGTTGTACAGATTCGCCGTGCCGAAACACTCAACGATTATTTTGCAACTTTGGATTTTGGCGGATTGAGCGATTTCAAGGTTTAGTAAATCCAAAATATTTAGGAAGAGGAAAGGATGTCAGAATTGCGTTTTGGCATCCTTTTTCATATATTTATGAAGCCTTTTGACAATTAATTGAACTTTCATGAGAATCGGATTTGATGCCAAGCGAGCTTTTAATAATGCTGCCGGTCTGGGGAATTTCAGCCGAAACACCATTCGTGCCCTTTCGCGTCAATTCCCCAACGACCGGTATTTTCTTTTTCATCCGGGGAATTCGAATCCACTTTTCAAGGCTCCGGTTAATTCTTCAGAAATCAAACCAAAGAGTATTTTGTGGAAAACACTGAA
>JBBQXI010000406.1:0-3560 GCA_038209805.1 Bacteroidales bacterium
AAGTGTCTTCAGGAAAGCGTTAAACGCAGCCTGCGACAGCATGTGAACCTCATCGATGATGTAAATGCTGTAATGACCAATCTGTGGTGGAATGCGAACTTGATCGGTCAGGTTGCGAATATCGTCAACCGAGTTGTTCGATGCGGCATCCAACTCGTGGATGTTGTATGAACGGCTACCGTTAAATGCCAGGCATGATTCGCATTCGTTACAAGGTTCAATTTCAGGAGTCAGATTCTGGCAATTTATCGTCTTGGCAAAAATACGCGCACAAGTAGTTTTTCCAACGCCACGCGGACCGCAAAATAAATAGGCATGCGCAAGCTGACTATTTTTAATCGCATTCTTCAGGGTTGAAGTAATTGATGCCTGCCCCACAACTGTTTGAAACGTATCGGGTCTGTATTTTCGTGCTGAAACAATAAAATTCTCCATAAAACTTGCTGAATTGAACGACCAAATATACTAATTCTGATCGATCGGCAAAGTCAAAACTTATCAACAGAATCAGGAATAAACCGATTTGCAAACGATAAATTATTTATTCATATCATGATTCAAACTTTTTGACTTGTTGAATTGTTTCATTCTCAGTAAATATCTAAATATTTAATCATGAAAAAAATCACGTTAGTTCTTGGTCTGATTATATTAACAACTGTTGCTTTCAGTCAGCAATCGTTCTACGATTTTAAGGTAAAAGATATTGATGGTAAGGACTTTGATCTTTCGAGCCTGAAAGGTAAAAAAGTACTGGTTGTAAACACTGCTTCAAAATGCGGATTTACACCACAATACAAACAGCTCCAGTCGTTGTTCGAAACTTATGGTGGCGACAAATTCACCATAATCGGTTTTCCGGCTAACAATTTCATGAGTCAGGAACCGGGAAGCAATAAGGAAATTGCTGAATTCTGTGAAAAAAATTATGGGGTAACTTTCAAAATGATGTCAAAGATTTCTGTAAAAGGAGCCGACATGAATCCATTGTATAAATGGCTTACCAGCAAAAGTGAAAACGGGGTAATGGATTCTGACGTGAAATGGAACTTCCAGAAATACCTGATTGACGAGAACGGTAAACTGGTGAATGTATATTATTCGAAAACATTACCTGATGATGAGCAAATTGTAAGTTGGATTAAAAAATAGCATTTAGTGGATTGGTGGATTGAATTTCCGGCGACTTTCGAAAGAAGGTCGCTTTTTTATTGCCTGTATTTAGGTGAAAATTTAAAGACTCGTACGATGTAAATGATGTTTAAACAATCTGAAATTCTGATACATATAGCCATCAAACGGTAAAAAAACACCTAAATAAAATGAACGGTCATCAGATTAATACCTGATGACCGCCATAATTATAACTTCTACAGATGGCTATTGAAGTTAAATATCTATCGGATTGACTGACAGAATAATATATCAGTTTCTTTTATTTGACGATTCTTCTCTTTTTATACAAATCGAAAAGATCTTCTTCGTCATCTCCATTTTTAATTCCGCTAATGAGCAGAGCCAAAAGAACTGGTATCTCTTGTTCGGTAAACCCCGACTTTAAAGCAATTCCTGTTGCCAGACGCATTTCATTATTGTCGATTTTACCGTCGGCAAAAACCATCTTAATGACATCATAAAGTTGTCCAAATCGTTTCTCCAATTCATACGGTGGAACATAGGCAGAATTTTTGCTAGTCTCAAGTAAATCATCAACTTCCTGAGTTGTTAATCCCAACTTACTGCCGAAATTGTGCAACATTTCCAATTCTGAAACTTCTATTTTGCCGTCAGCTAATGCTATTTGAATCAGGTGACCAAAATGCTCTTTATCTTGTTTTTTGGCCGGATGGTCAAAGTGTTCTAAAAAATTCATAGTCGTATTTTTAAGTTTTATCTATTTGAAAAAAATTGTAATGATCTGCTTAATTATCTTGCTAAGAACGCTACGATCAAGAATCGAAATAAAGTTTAAACAGATTTTTACTGATAAAGAACACTTCTTTATCAACTCTAAATTTAATTGCGGATAAAATCAGGCATTCTGAGGCGGTTGCCAAAATGTGAAGTTATATGTGGCGTAAAAAGGAAACGCTTCAGGATAAATACGCTCTTTTATTACTGACAGACAACCACATGATACAAAAATATCGATAAATCCCCCATCTTCCTGTTCATCAAATTCCGGGAGTAAATCTTCATTGGAAGGCTGTCTTTCATCCTGATTCTCTACCACAAAAAGTTGCTCTCCGGATAAGGAAACAGAATTTCCAAATCCGTGAGAAAGTGTTAGAAAGAACACAATAAAAAAACTTATCTTCTTAAGTATCTCCATTCAAATGCAATGATAATGAAAAACGTTGGACTCCTTGTTTCTATTGTTTATTCAAACAATTATTACCTGCGAAGGTTGTTGATCCAAACGTTAATAAAAGCAAAGAAGCAGGCCAAACGACCTGCTTCTCTTTCCTATATTTCAATTTAAATCTTATAAATCAGTAATGGGTTTATATTTCGGAACCAATGATTTCATAACCGTCCAACCAATCAGGTAAGCTACAGCACAAAAACAGAATACAATGAAATAACCGGCAGGTTTTCCTACAAATCCAAGGAAAGTCATCTTGGTTTCGCCAGCATAAACAAATAGCTCTCCAGCTGATTTTTGCAGAATCATAGAGCCAACTCCACCTGCCATACCGCCAATTCCGATAATTGTTGCAATGGCATGTTTCGGGAACATATCGCCAACTGTTGTGAATATGTTTGCCGACCACGATTGATGAGCCGCACATCCTAAACCGATCAGGATAATCGGAAACCATGGCGAGATGGTTCCTAAAGGCTGAGCCAACAAAACCAGAAGTGGAATAAAAGCAAATATAAACATGGCTTTCATGCGGGCTGCGTATGGGTTCAGTCCGGTCTTTTTAATAATAATTGAAGGTAGTTTCCCTCCATAAATAGAAAGCGTGGCAATGGCGTATAAGGTGAAAATAAGAGCTACACCTAATCCGTCTGAAGTTTTAATTCCAAACTGCGCATTTAGATACGATGGAGTCCAGAACAGGAAGAACCACCAAACGCCATCGGTCATAAACTTACCAAATGCAAACGCCCAGGTTTGTTTATACTTGAAACAATTGATAAACGAAACTTTCTTTTCCTGAACGGCTGTGGCTTGTTTTTCCAACTCGTCTTCCGATTCCCTGTCTGATAAAATATAATTTAACTCAGCGCTGTTTACAAATTTATTTTGTTCTGGTTTTTTATACAAAAATACCCAGAAACCCATCCAAAGAAAACCTAAGGCACCAATCACTATGAAGGATATTTCCCAACCATAAGCTTTGGCCAAAAAAGGAATTGAAAGCGGAGCAATCAGGGCACCAACCGAAGCACCAGCATTGAAAATACTGGTAGCATAAGCCCGGTCTTTCTTAGGGAAATATTCGGCAGTAACTTTAATGGCAGCAGGAAAGTTTCCAGCCTCTCCAATAGCCAAAACAATACGCGCAACAATAAAGCAATACATGCTGACAGTCGAAATCAGTACTGCAACA
>JBBQXI010000407.1:0-3547 GCA_038209805.1 Bacteroidales bacterium
TGAAGGAAGAAAATATGCAAAATACCAATATGAGCCACGAAATCCGGACACCAATGAATGGCATTCTTGGCTTCGCCGAACTATTGAAAGAACCAGATCTTACCGGCGAACAGCAACAGGAATATATAAAAATCATAGAGAAAAGCGGTGCCCGGATGCTGAATATTATAAACGATATCATTGACATCTCGAAAATAGAATCGGGACAAATGAAGGCTATACTGCAAGAAACTAATATCAACGAACAACTTGAATTTATTTACAAGCTTTTTAACAGAGAGGTTGAACAAAAGGGATTGCATTTATCCCTGAAAAAAATTTCATTGCCTCCTGAATCAATCGTTGAGACCGATCGGGAAAAGCTTTATGCCATATTAACCAATTTGGTCAAAAATTCAATCAAATATACCTCAAAAGGTTTTATTGAATTTGGTTGTGATATTGTAGAGACAAGGCATGGATTATTTCTACAATATTTCGTAAAAGATACCGGTATTGGGATCCCCAAAAACAGGCACGAAGCTATCTTTGAACGTTTTATTCAAGTTGATGTTGTTGATAAGATGGCACGTCAGGGTGCCGGCTTAGGATTGGCTATTTCGAAAGCCTATGTCGAGATGTTGGGTGGAAAAATATGGATTGAAAGTGAAGAAGGAAAAGGTTCGACATTCTATTTTACCATTCCGTATCTTCCTAAATCAAAAAATGGAATCAATATTGGATATGAAATTCTGGCTCCAATCGAAGAAAACCAGATAAAGAAGTTAAAAATATTAATTGCCGAGGACGATAAATCATCGAGCCAACTCATTTCAATTATAATGCGGAAAATTGCAGGAGAAATAATCAACGTAGAAAACGGAACTGAAGCCGTTCAAGCTTGTTTTGAAAATCCTGAGATCGATTTAATTCTAATGGATATTCAAATGCCAATAATGGATGGCTATGAAGCCACGAGACAAATCCGGCAATTTAACACAGATGTAATTATTATTGCACAAACAGCCTTTGCGCTATGTGGTGACAATGAAAAGGCGATAGATGCTGGCTGTAACGATTATATTTCAAAACCTATCAAAACAAATAACCTACTGAACTTGATAAGTAAGCACATAAAACAATAGAAATATACCTCTTATTACAATCAGATTACACTTTTGATCGGATTATTCCATCTTAATCCTCAGAATTCGTTTGGTTATCAAGGTAATCTTGAAACGGTCATCCAGGCGTTTGCCAACGATCCAAACCGGTTGATTGCCGCTGGCTAAAATCCATATATTTTCTTTATCCGGAATGGAGTATTTCTCGTCAACGAAGAAATCGCTCAGCTTTTTCATTCCCGTCATGCCCAATGGCTGAAAATACTCGCCTTCCTGCCAATGCCGCAAGATAAGCGGGAATACAACTTTATCCAAATCCAGATCGGCTACATTCGGATGGGTCGAGAATCGAAAATCTGATTCCCGATCAATTATTTCAAGCGAAAGATGAATGGGATAGTTTATTGTGAGGCAATTCTTTTCAATGTAGAAAACCTGATCTTGTTTCGACAGGAATGGTGAAATGAGCAAATATTCACGATCTTTCACCAAACGGTACTCACCAGAGAAAAATTTACGTCCCGATTCTTTAGTCAGCGAATCGATGATATCGTCCACCTGATCAGCCTGAAAGCCAAATTCGCGGATCAGCTCAAACAAAATAGTCCGAAGTGGGTAAAGTGTCAACAACTTGTCGATGTGAATCATGGCTCCCTGATCATCTTCCGAATAAACCCACGATTTGATTTCGCTCATCCGTTGCTGAAAGAGCTGTCCGGTTTCATGCAGATTCCCAACAGTTTTCAGCGCATTTCTCCGGAAAGCAGGGTTCACCTGTTCAAGCAAAGGCAATATTTGCTGACGAATCAGATTTCGTTTGTAAACTGTATCGACATTACTGGAATCTGTCCTGAAATCAATTTTTAATCGTTGGCAATAATCCAGAATTTCAGTCCGGTTGGTAAAAAGCATCGGGCGAATAATTTTACCCGATTTAGGCTGAATACCACTCAAACCCTTAACACCACTACCTCTGGAAAGGTTGATCAGAAATGTTTCAATCACATCATCCTGATGATGCGCGGTCGCAAGAAGATCCAGATCGTGTTTGGAAAGCAAACCATCAAACCAGGAATAGCGGAGGTCGCGGGCGGCCATTTCAATCGAAATACCTTTCTCCAAAGCATAGTCTTGGGTATCAAAATGCTTCACGTAAAAAGCCAGATTGTGCCTGTCACAATACTCCGTAACAAACTGTTCATCGCCATCCGATTCGCTTCCACGCAAACCAAAATTACAATGTGCAACAGCTATTGAGAACCCTGCATTGGTGAATAAATGCAACATAAGCATCGAATCGGCTCCGCCACTCACCGCCAGCAAAATTCTCTGTGACGAATGAAACAGTTTCTCGTTGTGAATGTATTTCAGAAATTGCTCGACCATTCTTTTTGTTTCGTGTTAGGGGTTTCGGGTTACAGGTTGCTCGTTTAATCCTGCAACTCGTATCACGTAACTCGCAACAATTTTTACATTTTCGCCACCAATTCAGCAATTCGCACAATAACATCAACGGCTTTTTGCATCGATTGAACCGGAACAAATTCGTATGGGCCATGAAAATTATGTCCTCCGGCGAAAATATTGGGACAAGGCAAACCGTCCCACGAAAGCCGGGCACCATCGGTTCCGCCACGGATGGCTTTTATTTTTGGGGTAACACCAACATCTTTCATCGCCTGCTCAGCTATATCAACGATGTATTTCACCGGCTCCACCTTTAGCTTCATGTTGTAATACTGGTCGTGCATTTCAAGCACAACAGTTCCTTGTCCATAGCGAAGATTAATTAACCCACAGATTTCTTTCATCAGCGTTTTCTTGGCTTCAAACTTGACCAGATCGTGATCTCGAATGATGTATTCCATTTTAGTCAGTGAAATATCACCTTCAAACGAAGTGAGGTGAAAAAATCCTTCGTAACCTTCAGTGTGCTCCGGACGTTGATTTGGAGGCAATGCTTGAACAATCTGGTGAGCTACCAAAATGGAATTAACCATTTGATTCTTTGCCGATCCAGGATGAACGCTTCTTCCTTTCACTGTGATTTTAGCACCAGCTGCATTGAAATTTTCATATTCTAATTCGCCAATCTCACCTCCGTCAAGCGTATAAGCAAAGTCAGCACCAAAATTTGCAACATCAAAATGATCGGCTCCATGTCCCACTTCTTCGTCAGGCGTAAAGCAAATCCTGATTTTACCATGTTTGATTTCAGGATGACGAATCAAATAATCCATTGCTGTTACAATCTCAGCTAGTCCGGCTTTATCGTCAGCACCAAGCAGGGTTTTCCCATCAGTAGTAATTAAATACTGACCGATATATTTCAGTAATTCAGGAAATTCAGAAGGCTTTAAAATCACATCAGCACCAAGCACCAATTCCTGTCCCTGGTAATTTTTCACACGTTGCGGATTCACATTTTCACCTGAATAATCGGG
>JBBQXI010000408.1:0-3493 GCA_038209805.1 Bacteroidales bacterium
AACCAAACCCGGTGATAAAACTCACGCGAAAGTCCACCAATCGTTGATTTGTCGCCCGTATCGGTAAAACCCAGACCTCCGGAAGAAAGTCCACCTAAATGAGTATCTGGAGAAACAACCAAAACTGTCTTGCCAGACTGAACGGCCTCAACAGCAGCAGTTATAGCAGCCGAAGTGCCTCCATAAACAATGAGGTCGGCAGAATACTCGTTTGGGCTTTTAGAACCCGAACAAGATAAAAAAATAATCATGAACAAAAATGCCATAGTCAAAATTGATCCTATCGATTTACCTTTTTGAATGTTTTCCATATTCTTTTGCTTTAGTTATATTGGGTACTAATTTCAAATCGTTGCTCCTTTACATTAAATCCTTTCACAACAAGTGAACAAGGTTCTCTTGGAATATTTTTTAATGCGGTCTCAATGGTAACAGTAGTGCTTTCACCGGGCAAGAGTGAAATAAAATTATTGGTATAAAACGATGGTCGAATGGGTTTTTCTGATTTGTCTAGCCATTGAATCTGAGTAAAAAAAGACAAGCTTTTTCCAGTGTTTTTTAATTCAACATCAATGAAATGCGTTTCATTTTCGATTCGTGTTTTAAACCTAACCTGAACTTTTGTGGAAGCCAGTTTATTAATATCTTCGAATCCACCTGTAGCTGGACCTGTCAATGTGTTTTTGCCTTTATATTCACTGTTTGAACGCCAGTAAAAACTATTTCCAACTTCGAGTCCTTTGTCGTCGAACAACCTCAATTTTATGAAATGTACATTTGAGATATTTGATGGAAACACAATTTTGAACACATCGTTGGCTACTCCATCCGCCGGAAGATTTACTTGAGCTTGTTTTGAAAATACTTTTTTCATCGACAAATCGTAAACATCAGCAGTAATCTTGTAATTAGCAAAAGCTTCAGTGTAATCGTTTGAAACAGACACCGTATTCTTTAAATAATCGAACATCGGATGAAGTGGCTGCAAAGCATTTTGTGCGGCATACAACGCAGCAGTTGGCTCCAGCGACCAATCCCACATTCGTCCGCAAACCTGTCGTTCCGGAGAATTATGGTACCAAAAGAGTACTCCGGAACAAAAGCGATCGCCATAATTCAGTTTATTATAGTTCCATGTTTCCCAAATGCTGCGATAATTCATTGCACCCAGAAACTGAGCTTTTGTTGCAAATTCATCAATGCTATTCGACTTGCCATACTCATTTGTCATGTCGGTATACAAAGACGTCATCAGATGAAATCCATTCCCATCCAAATAATCCCAAACTTCTTTATTGATCGGCCACAAATCTTTTTCATCCATCATTTCTCGCAAAACCTCAACTGTCGGAAGGCATGGAGCTCCGTATTCAGGATTGAACCCATCCAGCCGACTACCCCTATCGGAAGCTGTATTCTCATAATGGCACATACTATTGACCTGTTTATAAGGGCTTCCATCATGTACCCCCTCACATTCAGATTGCATTTGATAGCCTCTGGTTCCATCTAGTTTAAACAGTAAATCTTTTGCACCGGGCATTTCGGTTGACTCGTTCGATGATACATAATAGGCCAATGAGGAGTGGTTTCGAATTCGTTTAACCGTCGATTCCATATTTTTCAGGTACAACGCCGCATCGTAAACGTGTTTGGTATCTCCTGTCATCCAGAATTCCTGCCAAACCATAATGCCAAGTTCGTCGCACAACTGAAAGAAATAATCTGATTCGGCAATTCCACCGCCCCATATTCGTAGCAAGTTGACCCCAGCTTGAGCGGTATATCTCATTTCTGCATACATTCTCTCATCAGAACCGCGAAGCATGGCCTCGGGTATCCAGTTGGTGCCACGAATAAAAATTTGTCTTCCATTCACATAGAATGTTCTGGATTTATCAGGAGTATTCGTATCGGAGGTAATTTCGCGTATTCCGAATCGTGCAGAAATGGAATCGGTAGTTTTATTGTTTGTCGCCACCTTTAGGCTCAGATTGTAAAGCTCTTGCTTGCCTTTGTTACGAGGCCACCACAAACGCGGATTCGGAATAACCAGTTGTGGAAATTCTTCAGGAGTAAAAGCAAGTTTTCTGACTTCGCCCCTAAATAATTCTATTTCTTTTTCGAATGTGATATTTTCGATTTTTCCCGATATTTTAACCTTTTGATTCTTGAATGTTGGATTATATACTTCAACCGAAATGGTTTGTGAAGAGCGGTTGTATCCGGGTTTAGATAGTTCAGACTTTACAAAAGGATGGCGAATCGTAACATCGCCGGTAGTGAACACTGAAATTTCTTTCCAGATTCCGGTATTGCGATCCCGGATGCCATCGAGAAAAGTAAAATCCCAACCCACCGACATCAACATGGTTACATTTTTGCCTATTTCTCCATTTCCACCGTTTCTAAACTCACCGGTAGCGCCCCATGATTTGGATGTACCCACGCGTGGACCTCCGGGAACATCAACTGGCAACACTTTTATAGCAAGTACGTTTTTCCTACCAGATACAATGTAGTCAGTAATGTCGATCAAATCCTGATAAAACATTCCGGCAATGTTGCCAACCATGTTCCCATTCAACCATATTTCAGCCCTATAATTGATGCCGTCAACCTGCAACCATGTATGTTTTCCGTCAAATTCCGCTTTCGATAAATCAAATTCAGTACGGAACCAATAGGTATAAAAATCACGACCTACATTTTTCAGATCAGGAATCAGATTCGAAGTAATTTTGTTGTTAAGTCCGTAATACGGTTCAGGGTATATTTTGTTGTATACCAGCGAATTTAATACCGTTCCAGGGACAATGGCAGGGATCCAGTCTTTCTCCTGAAATTCGGATGTTGAAATATGCTCGGCATTTTCTTTCAGTTCATTAGACTTCTTCATCTTCCAAACAAACGATCCGTTGTGTCCATCGGTGGAATTAAGAACTTTGGAATAGATGCGTTGCTTCATTGCTTCTTGGGCAAAAGAAGGAGAAAATGCGATTAAAACGATGAGAAATGTGGTTAACAATTTCATGGTTAGATTCTTAAATAATTAAAACAGGAGGATCGTAATCTCCTCCTGTTATCTTTAATAAATCAATAGCCCGGATTCTGATCCTTTATAGGATCAATTGCGGAATTGTAGTTTAACTCCGAAACTGGGATTGGCCAAAGAAGATGTTTGTCGGCTACTACTTTGCCAGTTGTAGCCAGAATGATTTCTTTAACTTTACCTGTACGTTTCAGATCCAGCCATCGTTTGCCTTCAAATTGTGTTTCGAAGCCTCTTTCTCTCAGAACAAGATCATTAAAGGTGTCTTTGTTGTAATCGGCAAGTTTAAAGTCAACTGATGGATCAGCCAGTATTGGATTTTTTCCATATGCGCGTCGGTGTACCATGTTGAGTTTTTCGATTGCATCGGCCGATGGAGCACCAGTTGCCC
Source organism: Bacteroidales bacterium (assembly GCA_038209805.1). Taxonomy (GTDB): domain Bacteria; phylum Bacteroidota; class Bacteroidia; order Bacteroidales; family Prolixibacteraceae; genus Aquipluma. The sequence goes on from JBBQXI010000408.1 coordinate 3,444, forward strand.
TGCAATCTGCTTCTGCATACATCAATAACACATCGGCATAGCGGTACAAA
>JBBQXI010000409.1:0-3489 GCA_038209805.1 Bacteroidales bacterium
TACTTTGTCACCTTTTTTCAGGAAGGGAAGATCGCTTTCGTAGGCATCGAATAACACCCAAACACTCGATAAATCAGAAACTTCGTATAAAACCGATCCTTGACTGACATAGTCGCCATTGTTGACGCGCCGGGCAGTGACGATTCCGCTGGCCGTTGAAGCAATTTCCATGTTGGCCTGTACATTTCCTGAATTTTCGATTTCTAAAATTTGCTTGTCAGTTAACTTCCATTGGTGAAGCTTTTCTTTGGCTGCTTCGTAAATTTCGGGCTGCGTCTGTTTTGTTTTGGCAGCTTCGAGCAATTCCTGTTGAGCGGTAACCAATTCAGGAGAATAAATGAGTGCCAGAGGCTGTCCTTTTCTCACCATTTCGCCGGTAAAGTTGACCATCAATTTTTCAATTCGTCCGGGAATATAGGCCACCTGATTTTTGAGCAGTCGTTCGTCGGCCTGAATTTTTCCATACAATCGAAGTTCTTTAACCGGGTTTTGAGTGCTAACTATTGTGGTCAGTACATTGGCCAATGCTGCTGATTCTTTGGTGAAATGAACGGCTTCAGGATCTGAATCAGAAGTGCCGCTTTGAAAGAGCGGAATCAAATCCATTCCGCAGATTGGGCATTTGCCGGGTTTATCCATTCTGATTTGTGGGTGCATCGAACAGGTCCAGATTTGAGCTTTCGTTTCGTCAGCCGAATGAATATGCGTTTCTTCTTTTTTATCCGAAGAATGAAAAACAGCCCATCCAATAAACAGTCCGATAACGATGTACAAACTGTTTCGGAAATATTGATTTGAAAATATCTTTTTCATACGATGTGTTTTATTGAATTTGTGAACATGCCATCAGGCGTTTGAGCCAGGCAATAGCCGTGTTGTTATCCGAAACAGCTTCAATTTTTTTCAACTCGTAATCGAGCGCTTGCTGCCTGATTCGTAAAACATCCGTCAGTCCGGTACCTGAAACAGCGAAACTTTTCTGAAGAATATTCAACGATCTGTCAGCCAGTTCGTGTTGCTTTTCATAGAGTTTCATTCTTCGTTTTGCATCCTGAAAAAGCTGGAGAGCTTCGTAATATTCGGTCTGCAATGCATTGGAAGTTGCCTGATAACCCTGCTTGTTCGCCGTTTTCATCAGCTCAACTTCTTCGCGCATGGCTTTATATTTCTTCCGGTAAATAGGCAAAGTAACCGTCACCATGGGCATAATCATATCCTTGCCGTTCATATCCGGAGCCATGGCTAACGGATCTTTTCCAATCAGCGAATAATTCACTCCCAAACCAACCATCGGGTAGCCCATTTTGGTAACCATCGTTTTGCGTGCCTCGAGCGATTTTTGTTCATATTCAAGCATTCCCAGCATAGGACTTTGACTCAGCATGCTGTCGGAAACCGCTGAAAGCGAATATGTAAGTGAGTCCGCTTCAAGTTTCTCCGGAAGTGTTATCAACGTTTGCGATGGACGATTAAGATAATTGTTTAATCGAGCTGTAATGGTTTGTTCCTGATTTTTCAGCAAGGCAATGCGGTTTTCGAGTTCCCCGGTTTCCATTTGTATGCGGTAAATATCAGCCAAACCTGACCCTCCGGAAGCTGCCATTGGACTGGATTGCATTGCTGCTGAAGTCTGAGGTGCCGAATTTCCGGAATTTCCACCCATGGTATTCATTCCTGATGAACTTTGCGCTGATGCAGAATTTCCTGACGAACCAGAACTTCCGGAAGGCGATCCACCACCTGATGAACCGGCCTTAAATTTCACCAGCGAAAGCCGTTCGAGTGAATGCAAAATTTCCAGATTTTTTTCATTGATCAGGATCGATTGCTGCACTTTTTGCAACTCATACCAAGTGCGCTGGACATCGAAAAACACCTGCAATTTGGTTTCGCGGAACGATTCGAATTTGGCTTTGGCCATCAGGCTCATTTCGTCTTTGGCATTTTTCAGCACGCCAAACCACGGAAACATCTGCATCAGGCGAATATCAGCAAGCTGTTTACCGGCAACCAGTTCCATCGGACTCAGAAAAACACCCACATTCAGTTCCGGATCGGGCAAACTGCCCACCTGCGGCACTTTTTGCAATGCCGCCTGATATTCAGCGAATTTTTGCAACACCGTCGGATTGTTTTTGGCAGCGATTTCAAGATAATTCATCAGCGAATCCTGCGAATAGGAGGATAGCGTGAATGAAATTATGCTGGCAAGTATTATTAATTTCTTCATTTGTCTAATTTTTTGAACCACATAGGGCACATAGTTTTATTTTATATTTTTTCTATGTGAACTATGTGGTTATTTCCTTTTTATTGCATTCTCCCTCCACATCGACTGAAACATCGGCACCACGAAAACAGTCATGACCTGAATAACCATACCGCCAAACATAGGAATAGCCATGGGAATCATGATGTCGGAGCCTTTTCCAGTGGATGACAAAACAGGCAAAAGCGCAATGACAGCAACCGCTGTAGTCATCATGGCAGGCCGCACACGTTTCATTCCGGCGGTCACGACAGCCTCACGAACTTCGTGAACAGTTGCGGGATGCCGGTCTTCAAAGACCTGATGAATATAGGTTCCCATGATCACACCGTCGTTAGTGGCGATTCCGAAAAGCGCAATAAATCCTACCCAAACCGCCACACTCAGGTTAATGGTGTGCATTTGAAAGAGATCGCGTAGGTTGATTCCTGCGATTGCGAAATTCATAAACCAGTCTTGACCGTAAAGCCAAAGCATGATAAAACCTCCGGCAAAAGCCACAAATACTCCTGAAAAGTGAATAAATGAAGCAGTCACAGTTCTGAATTGGAAATACAACAGCAACAAAATCAGTAGCAAACTGATTGGTATAACAATCGCCAATCGCTTGGTTGCCCTCATCTGATGTTCGTAATTTCCGGCGAATTTATAGGATACCCCGGCAGGCAGAACCAGCGAACCTGAACTCATTTTTCCCTGAAGGATTTTGCTGGCTTCTTCAACCACATCAACCTCGGCTTTACCTTCATTTTTGTCGAAAATAACATAGCCATTCAGAAATGTATTTTCGCTGCGAATCATCTGTGCGCCTTTGGTATAATCGATATCAGCAATTTCGCTTAGCGGAATTTGCACGCCGTTCATTGCCGGAATCAGGATGCGTTTGATATCGTCCGGATTGTCGCGCAATTCGCGGGCATAACGCACCCGAATCGGAAACCGCTCACGACCTTCAACAGATGACGAAAGCGCCATGCCACCAACAGCTACCGACAAAACTTCCTGTACGTCGCTCACACTCATTCCATAGCGCGCCATGGCTTCGCGGTTGAGTTTAATTTCAAGATAAGGAGCGCCCACTGCCCGGTCGTAAAATACCGATGAGCCTTTTATTGACGGTATTTCTTTCAGCGCCTGTTCGAGCAGCATTCCGCCTTTTTCAATGGCATCCAGATCGGGACCAAAAACTTTCAATCCCATTGGCGCGCGCATTCCGGTCG
>JBBQXI010000410.1:0-3457 GCA_038209805.1 Bacteroidales bacterium
ACAGGGCAATAATCATTATCTCTTGAATTCAGTTCCTTGACAATGTTTACCATATACCGGTTCGGTTTATCGAGCCAGTTGGTCGCCACCTTACTGGCTTCCAGTCCATTTTTCGCATATTGATCGTCGGGGTTCACTCCCAGGTAAGTTTGATACCAAACAATGGCATCTTCATACTTCTGAGTAGCCTTCAGGCAATCGGCATAATGAAGCATGCACATTGGATCGGAATTCTTTTGTTTGATGGCATTTTTGTACCAGATCGCCGCTTTGGCAAAATCGCTTAAGTGGTAATACGCTTCGCCCACACGAAAAGCGATATTGCTTTTTTCGTTTCGAAGTTTTTGACTGCGATAGGCCTTTTTATATTTTTCGATGGAATTAAAATATTCGCCAATTTCGTATGAAGTAGCTGCCGAATTCAAGTATTTGCGAGCCGAACATGAGCCAAGTAAAATGACCAGAAGGATAAGTAATATTTTAGGGAAAGCCGGGTTCTTCATTTGATATTAAACGTTTGGCGGTAAAAGTAACCAATTTAAATCCATTCTAAAAAAAACGAAAAAGGTTTATTTAAAGTATTCCGAAACCGAATAATTATTTGATTTTTAAGTTGGGGCTTCTCCTAATTCAAAAAAAGGCCTCCGGAATGAACTGGAAGCCTTGATCTGTATTATTCAATGAATGAAAAACTATCGTACAAATAGTAATTCTCTGTATTTTGGCAATGGCCACAATTCGTTGTCGACAATCAATTCCAATTTGTCGATGTGGTAACGAATATCATCCAGATATGGTTTCACGGTACCTTCGTAAGCATAAGCCTTTTCCTTTTCTGATTCAATCACGTTAGCCACTTTACGTGCTTCGATCATCTCTTTTACTTTGGCTTTAATTGCTGAAACATTTCCGCCAATTTCGCGGATCAGTTCAATACGACCTGCTGACAATGTAGTGTATTCTTCTTCACCGAAAACAAGCTTCAGATTTTTTACATTATCGAGCAATGTGGTTTGATACTGAACTGCTGTTGGAACGATATGATTGATAGCCAAATCACCTAAAACGCGAGCTTCGATCTGAATTTTCTTAGTATACTTTTCAAATTCAACTTCAACACGTCCTTCAATTTCGCGTTCGGTCAATACACCAGTTTTTCCGAACATTTCAACAACACGTTCGTTGTGATATGCTTCCAATGATGTTGGAACACTTGTGACATTTGTTAAACCGCGACGTGCAGCTTCGGCTTTCCATTCATCGCTGTAACCATTGCCATTGAAACGAATATCCTTAGATTCGATAATCAGTTTTTTCAAAATCTGGAAGATAGCTTCGTCTTTTTTAACGCCAGCTTCGATCAAAGCATCAACCTCAACTTTGAATTTGGCAAGCTGATCAGCAATTGCAGTATTTAAAGCAATCATAGCACCAGCGCAGTTTGCAGAAGAACCTACAGCACGGAACTCAAAACGATTTCCGGTAAATGCAAACGGAGAAGTACGGTTACGGTCAGTAGTATCCAGAATAATTTCAGGAATACGGCCGATATTTAATTTCAAAGCAGTTTTTTCTTCAGGAGTCATTTTACGGTCAACAACCGATTCTTCCATCAGATCTAACATCTTAGAGATTTCAGTTCCAAGGAAAGCAGAAATGATTGCCGGAGGAGCTTCGTTTGCACCCAAACGGTGTGCGTTTGGCGCATTCATGATGCTGGCAAGCAACAAATCCTGGTTAACATACAATGCTTTCAGGGTGTTGATCACAAAAGTCAGGAATTGTAAGTTTGATTTTGGGTTTTTTCCTGGAGAAAACAAGTTTACACCTGTATCAGTAGAAAGTGACCAGTTGTTGTGTTTTCCTGATCCGTTGATACCTGCAAATGGTTTTTCGTGGAAAAGAACAGCAAAATTATGACGGCGAGCGATTTTTTTCATCAAGTCCATGATCATCTGATTGTGGTCATTCGCAAGATTCAACTCTTCGTAGATAGGAGCAAGTTCGAACTGGTTTGGTGCAACCTCGTTGTGACGGGTTTTTACCGGAATACCTAATTTGAAAGCTTCATTTTCCAAATCTTCCATAAAACGGAAAACGCGGGTTGGAATTGAACTGAAATAATGGTCATCCAACTGCTGATCTTTCGAGGCAGAGTGTCCCATCAAAGTACGTCCGGTTAACATCAGGTCAGGACGAGCCATAAATAAAGCTTCGTCAACCAGAAAGTATTCTTGCTCCCATCCAAGCTGCGCATTTACTTTTGTTACATTTTTATCGAACAGTTGGCAAACATCCGTTGCAGCCTTATCAACAGCAGCAATTGCCCGTAACAAAGGAGTTTTATAATCGAGAGCTTCGCCTGTGTACGAAATAAAGATAGTTGGAATTGTTAAAGTGTTGTCAACAATGAAAGCTGGAGATGATGGATCCCATGCCGTATAACCACGTGCTTCGAATGTTTGACGGATACCTCCACTTGGGAAAGAAGAAGCATCAGGTTCCTGTTGCGATAGCATTGATCCGGATAATGTTTCAACTACGGTACTATTCTCACCATGAACAATAAATGCATCATGTTTTTCTGCAGTACCATCAGTCAATGGATGGAACCAGTGAGTAATGTGTGTTGCTCCATTTTCCAAAGCCCATGATTTCATTCCCTGAGCTACCTGATCAGCCATTTTCCGGTCTACAGGAGTTCCATTATCGACAGCGTCAATTACCGCTTTGTATGCTTCTTTTGAAAGGTATTTCTTCATTTTCGGACGATCGAAAACATTCATTCCGTAAAAATCAGAAACCAGATTTTCTTCGCGTTTTACTTCGATTGGTTTTCTGCTAAGAACTTCTTCGAGAGCTCTAAATCTAAACTGTGCCATAATTGAAAATTTTAAATGTTTATATTTTGTTTTAGTCGAATACCTTTTGCGTTAATCGCATAACAAAAATATACAAAAAATGAGATTGCGGCATAAATAAATAGGTAATCGCTATAAAATTTACAATTATTTCAGAAAAACAGATAATTTGATTGGGGTAATTAAGAAAACAGATAATTTTTCTTAAAATATTAGAAAAATTGTAATTTTTGATTTACTTCGATTTTCAATAGAATTTTCGTGTCTATCAAACAAAAAAAACGCAGCACCAAGGTTCTGCGTTTTTTACATATTGGTAAAAATCTTTTTAAATTACCACGTTCACGATTTTATTCGAAACGACTATTATTTTTTTCGGAGTTTTGCCTTCGAGCCATTTAATTGAGGTTTCGTGTGCCAGAACTCCGGCTTCAATTTCAGCGGTTGGTGTACCAACCGGAAATTCTAATTTAAAGCGAACTTTCCCATTGAAAGAGATCGGATATTCAAACACATCTTCGGTCAGCATAGCCTGATCAACTTCGGGCCAAGGCGCATAAGCCAACGTTTCGGTATTTCCGTACATCTGCCACAAT
>JBBQXI010000411.1:0-3446 GCA_038209805.1 Bacteroidales bacterium
ACTATTTAGGTATTTATAAGGATATTCATATAAATTAATCCTTCTGCTGAATTAAAATACAAGCTGATTTTCTATGCAGTATTTGGTTAGTTCGGCGTTGTTGCTCATTTTCATTTTTTCCATAATCCGGGTGCGGTAAGTACTAACTGTCTTATTCGAAATAGCCAGTTCGTTCCCAATATCCAAAAGCGACCTTCCATTGGCCAGTTTGACCATAATTTCGAATTCACGGTTCGAAAGTATTTCGTGTACAGGGCGGTCAATAAAATTTTCACGCTGAATAGCAATTTTTGCAGCGAGTGAGCTGGCCACATATTTTTCTCCTGAAATTACCCTTTTAACTGCCAGCAAAAGTTCTTCTGAAGCCGAATCTTTGGTAAGATAACCCGAAGCGCCGGAAGACAAAGCCCGGATTGCATATTGTGCCTGAGAAAACATACTAAGCATTAAGACTTTAATTTCAGGCCATTTCTCAGTAATTGTTTGCAGAACATCCAGTCCGCTTATTCCCGGTAGCGATATGTCAAGCAAAACCAGATCAAAATGCTCATTTTTTAATCGCTGAAGCACTTCCTCACCAGTTCCTGCCTCACTTAAAAACTCAATGTTTTCAAGTTGCAAAAGTATTCGCTTAAGTCCATCACGTACAATCTTATGGTCTTCACAAATCAATATTCGCATACGTCAGTTATCTTCTTTCGTGGATCGTGGTTTAACTATTTCTGTGGAAAGATAAGATTAATAACAGTTCCCTGATTCTTCTCTCCATAAATTTCAAAAGTTCCACCCAATATAGATGCTCTTTCCCGCATCCCGATTAGGCCAAATGATTTCTTTGCACTCAATTCTTTTTCAGTTATTCCTATTCCGTTATCCGAAATTATAAATTGAATAGAATCGTTAAATTGACTCAGTGTAATATCTACTTTTGTTGCTTTCGAGTGCCTTGAGATGTTGGTAAGCGATTCCTGCATAATCCGGAAAATGATGAGTGAATCATCCGCAGAAATGGAAACCTCAGGATCGATATTAAGAATAATCCTGATGTTGTTTCGCTCAGCAAATTCGGTGGTGTACCAATCAATGGCTGCTGATAAACCCAAATCTTCAATGATTTCAGGCCTTAACTGGGCAGTAATACGTTGTACCGCTTTTATGGCATCGCCCAACATGGTATGTACTTTATCCATTTTTTTACCCGTTTTTTCTTCGGGAAATTCAATTTTAATAAGGCCTAATTCAATTTTAACCGCAGTAAGTGCTTGTCCCAAATCATCGTGCAGGTCGCGCGCAATGGTCGCTCTCTCATTTTCTCTCGCTTTTTCGATGTAATTATTTAACTGGTGCATTTGCTCCAGGGCCAACTTTTCCTTTTCAGCCACTTTCCGTTCAGTGACATCCTGCACTGTTCCTATTTGTCTGATGGGCTTCCCTTTCGTATTAACGTGTAACCTTATCTGCGCAATTATATGATGAACTGACTTATTCTTATGAACGACCCGGTATTCAAATGAAACTGGATTAACGTCTGATAAGCTTGTATTCATTCTAGACTTGAACGTTTCCAAATCATCACGATGAATTAATTTCAGTAATGATTCTGTCTTTTTATCAAAGGTAATTGGATTCACATCGTATATCCGATACATTTCTGCTGACCAGAACACTGATTCATTAATCAAGTCGTTTTCCCAGTTTCCGATATGCGCCATTCGCTGGGTTTCTGCTAAGTTTGTTTCTCTTTGGGTTAATATATTTTCTATTTGCTTTCGTTCGGTGTAATCGGTTATCATGTTCAAAACGGCTGGTTCACCTTCCCACTCAATGTTAGTGCCACTCAGTTCGATCCATTTAAGGCTGTTGTTTTTGGTTCGAATTCTGAATTGATAACGGACTTCTACTAATTCACCTTTCATTCGCTTCAGGGAATTCTGTTCAACTTTTTCTTTATCATTTGAATCTACCATTTCCAGAAAGGGTGTATTCAAAAGTTCGTTTTCGGTATAACCCGTTAATTCCAGCATCATTGTATTCGCAAACTTTATATCATATCCTTTACGGACAATAATTCCTTCGTGAGCCGTTTCAACCAAAATGCGGTATCGTAATTCGCTTTGGCGAAGTTTTTCGTCAATTAGTTTGCGCTCCTGCTCCAGTTTTTTTCTCTCATCAATATTGCGGCTAACGCCAACCATCTCTATTTCACCGCTTTCATTCAACCGGTACCTCGATGAAATTTCGACCCAAACCAAGCTTCCATTTTTATGTGGTTGCTGCACTTCATTTATCGAATAAAATGGATTGTCAGGATTTTTAATGAAGCCGGGAACATCTCTGTTAAGCAAATTTATTATAAGCTCAAGTGATTCGGGAGTAAGGGCATCATTCATATTTTCATTGAGCGCTTCTTCAACGGTAAGTCCGCGTAGTCGGAAAATTGCAGGGCTGATGTATGTAAACTTTTGTTGACTTAGATTGAGCACCCAAATTACATCCGAAGAATTTTCAGCCAGTAAACGATACTTTTTTTCACTTTCTAAAAAATCTTTTTCAGCCTTTTTGCGTTCGGTTATGTCGCGTCCAACAAAAAGAATTTGGGTAGGTTGACCGTCGGCATCAAAAATATAGTCGCCATTGATCTCGATATCGAAAGTACTTCCGTCGGCCCTCAACGCGCGATATTCATTTGGTCCGGTTTTAATTCCGTCAGCCCTGAAACGAATGTCGTTTGCAGCTCGTTCGCGGTCTTCAGGAACAATAAAATCAGTTACCACTCGCCCTATCTGGGTTTCGTGTGGTTCGTAATGAAACATGGCTTTGGCAGAGGGTGAGGTCATGACAACCCGACCGGCCATATCTATAACAGTAACTTCATCGGGCATGGCAAGGAGGATGGCGCGATGGATGGACTCACTCAATCGAAGTTTTTCTTCTGTTTTCTTTCGGTCGGTTATATCGCGAATAACAGTTATAATGTGTAGGTTGTCGTCAATTATAATTGTGTTTGCAGATACTAAGCAGAAAATCCGAGAACCGTCTTTTCGGAGTAACTGCGTTTCGAAATTATTGACAAACCCATTCTGCCTGATTTCTTTGATGAGAAATTGCCAATCTTCCGGATTTTTCCAAAGTTGGATTTCCAAACCTGATTTTCCTTGTGTCTCCTCAAAGGTGAAGTCGGTCAAGTTTGTAAATCCCAAATTAATATTTACCAATTTGTCATCACTAACTCTGGATATCATTGTTCCATCAGGGCTGGTATCAAATATTTTTTTCTGATTTTCTTGGGACCTCTGTTTTTCAGAAACTAACCGTTGGTTCACCATAAGGATAAAGCCAATTGTCCAAAGCGAGCTTGCCATCATCGTTCCTAAATAAGTAACCTCTTGCATAATTGTAGAGGCAAAAAGATCATTGACAGGCGAATCAAACAAAGCTTCCAGAAA
>JBBQXI010000412.1:0-3428 GCA_038209805.1 Bacteroidales bacterium
CACTGGCTCACTCGGACTCGAAGCTGATCGTGGACAGGTGGAGTATCGCAATATCCAGATTAAAGAATTACAATAAGAAGTAGAAACATGTGATTTGATATTGATTAAAACCTAAAAACTAAACCAGAATGAAAAGACTTATTTGTGTATTTGCTACAATGTTTTTTTTAGTGTCGGCTTTTGCGCAATCCGGTGGTAAAGTGTCTGACAATTTATCGATGACCAGTAAAATTCTGAAAATGGATCGGAAATATGCGATTTACCTTCCGGCTGATTACGAAACTTCAGATCGGAGTTATCCTGTTTTGTATTTGTTGCACGGGGCTGGTGACGATCAGACCGGTTGGGTTCAATTTGGCGAAGTCCGGTCAATTGCCTATAAAGCTATTCAGGAAGGGAAATGCACTGCGATGATTATCGTCATGCCTGATGGTGACACTGGTCAGCGCGGTTATTTCAATAGCCCGAAAGGTGACTGGAACTACGAGGATTTTTTCTTTCAGGAGTTGATGCCGTATGTTGAAAAGACATACCGAATTCGTACCGATAAGAGGTATCGTGCTATTGCCGGTCTTTCAATGGGAGGTGGCGGTACGTTTATGTATGCTTTACACCATCCTGAATTGTTTTCAGCAGCTTGTCCGTTGAGTGCTTATGCCGGGCCAATTTCGCTGGAAGAAGCGGCTACCCGATGGGAAAAACAATATCCGGGTATATCAAAGGATGAACAGGCTAAATATTTTGCCAATCACAGCGCACTTGAGCTCATTAAAAATATGCCAGATGATCAGAAAAAAGCAGTTCGTTGGTACATCGATTGTGGTGACGATGATTTTTTGTATGAGGGAAATAGTTTGATTCACATTGCCATGCGGAAGAAAGAAATTCCCCATGAATTTCGAATTCGCGATGGAGCTCACAACTGGACGTATTGGCGCGAAGCTTTGCCAACTGTTCTGGAATTTGTGTCACAGGGATTTCATCAATATTAGAAAGTTAAATACGCATACAAACATTTAAAAACACAAACAATGAAAACATCACGTCGTTCATTTATTCAAAAAAGTGCGGTTCTGCTTGCCGGAACTGCTTTGTTGTCGAAAGCTGCTTTTGCTTCATTCAACCCCGGTGAAATTGTTGGTTTGCAGCTCTATTCTGTTCGTGACGATATGAAAAAAGATCCGATGGGAACGCTAACTCAGCTGGCCAAAATGGGATACACGCATGTTGAACATGCCAATTACATAGACCGTAAATTCTACGGATTTTCTGCTAAAGAATTCAAAAAAGTGCTGGATGATCTGGGTCTGAAAATGCCAAGTGGTCACACGGTAATGGGCAAAAACCATTGGGATGCAACGAAAAAAGATTTTACTGATGCCTGGAAATATACAGTTGAAGATGCTGCCTACATGGGTCAAAAGTATGTAATTAGTCCGTGGATGGACGAAAGCATGCGTAAAACCTATGACGATCTGATGGTTTATCTCGATGTTTTTGCCAAATGCGGTGATCTGTGTAAAAAATCGGGCATGAAATTCGGCTACCACAACCATTGGGCTGAATTCACCGAAGAATTAAATGGCATGAAACTTTTCGATATCATGATGAAAACACTGGATGTAAATAAGGTGGTCATGCAACTCGATATTGGGAATATGTACATTGGCGGCGCAAAAGCACTTGATGTAATCGGTAAATATCCGGGAAAATTTGAATTAATCCATGTGAAGGATGAAATTGCATCGACCAATGCAGAGAAATGGGAAAGTGCTATTCTGGGTAAAGGAGTTATCCCTGTGAAGGAAGTTTTAGATATTTGCAGAAAGACCGGCGGAACTCAGGTTTATATCATAGAACAGGAAGCCTATCAGGATAAAGCTCCAATAGCTTGCGTGAAGGAAGATTTGGAAATCATAAAAGGTTGGGGTTATTGAAAAGGGATCTTGAAAAATGGATTCGTCAGAGATTTAAAAATTCCACTTGATCTGGTTCGATTAGGTGGAATTTTTTATTTTACGCAATAAGCTAATATTCAGGATAAATTTTTGCAATAAGCTTTTTTCTAATATTAAAACATGATGAATGTTAATTTTTTCTGACGTTTACATCTCCTAATGATAAAGTGATGGATTTTCACAATACTTTTGGAGAGACTAGTCTAATGTTCTTTTATAATCCCGCAGGATACTAAGGATGGGTAGTAGTAGGACAGATTGAGCAATAAAGTATTAACTAACAAATTTTAACGGGATGGATAACTCAAAAAATCAAGAAGCTTTAAATTATCACAAGGAAGGGAGACCTGGTAAAATTCAGGTCGTTCCTACCAAACCATACAGTACGCAACGCGACTTGGCGCTTGCTTATTCGCCAGGTGTGGCTATACCTTGTCTGGAGATTCAGAAAGATCTCCAGTGTGCATACGATTACACCGCCAAAGGAAATTTGGTTGCTGTAATTTCGAATGGAACGGCAGTTCTGGGATTGGGCGATATTGGCGCTCTGGCCGGAAAGCCAGTTATGGAAGGGAAAGGATTGCTGTTTAAAATATTTGCCGATATCGACGTGTTCGATATTGAAGTGGATGAAAAAGATCCAGCTAAATTTATAGAAGTGGTAAAAGCCATCTCACCAACTTTTGGTGGTATTAACCTCGAAGACATTAAAGCTCCTGAATGTTTTGAAATCGAAGAAAAACTGAAAGAAGCCCTGGACATCCCGCTTATGCATGATGATCAACATGGAACTGCTATTATTTCGGCATCAGCGTTGATCAACGCACTCGAACTGATTGGCAAGAAAATCGAAGACATTAAAATTGTGGTCAATGGCGCCGGAGCTGCAGCTTCATCGTGCACCACGCTCTATATGGCTCTTGGAGCCAAACTCGAAAATATAGTAATGGTCGACAGTAAAGGTGTTATTTCAACACGTCGTACCGACCTGAACAGCCGCAAACTCCCATTTGCAACCTCACTTCCTTGCAATACACTTGCCGAAGCAGTTGCTGGGTCCGATGTTTTTCTTGGACTTTCAGTTGAAGGTTGTCTTACCATAGAAATGGTTCGAAGCATGAACGAAAATCCGATTGTATTTGCCTGCGCCAATCCAAACCCTGAAATTTCGTACGCCGATGCAATGGCTTCGCGCCCTGATATTATTTTTGCAACTGGGCGCAGCGATTATCCCAATCAGGTCAATAACGTGCTTGGATTCCCATATATTTTCCGTGGTGCGTTAGATGTACGTTCAACCGGAATTAATGAAGCGATGAAAGTTGCTGCAGTGCTTGCAATTGCTGAACTAGCTAAAAAACCAGTTCCTGAAGTTGTAACTTCTGCTTATAATACAACTCACTTAAGTTTTGGCCGCCAGTACATTATTCCGAAGCCACTCGATCCACGTCTGTTAATTACAGTAGCACC
>JBBQXI010000413.1:0-3427 GCA_038209805.1 Bacteroidales bacterium
TTCTGAAAAGGCCCAAAATATAACTCCTTTTATCGTTATGGAAGTTCTTGAACGAGCTTCTGTTTTAGAAAAAGAAGGTAAAAGTATCATCCATTTAGAAGTTGGAGAACCCGATTTTGACGTGCCGTCATGTGTGTTAAAAGCCAGCGAAATAGCCATGAAACAAGGCCGGACACACTATACTCACAGCTTGGGCGATCCGGAATTACGACAAAAAATTTGTAACACTTACCTGAAGAACTATGGCGTTCATATTTCTCCCGAACAGATTATCATTACTTCAGGAACATCGCCTGCCATTTTGATGGTACTTTTTGCGCTATGCAATCCCGATGACGAAATTATTCTTTCAGATCCCGGATATGCCTGTTATCCAAATTTCATCAGCCTGTCAGGAGCAAAAATGGTAAAAGTGCCAGTTTACGAAGAAGATGGATTTCAGTATCGTCCCGAAAATATTAGCTCCGCAATTACCGAACGCACCAAAGCCATCATGATTAACAGCCCGATGAATCCGACCGGTAATCTGCTTTCTGCGGAAACACTAAAGTCTATCGCCGGATTTTCACCCTATATCATTTCAGACGAAATTTACCACGGACTGGTTTACGAAGATCAGGCACATTCCATTCTGGAGTTCACCAATCGTGCATTTGTGTTGAATGGATTTTCGAAATTGTATGCCATGACCGGACTTCGGTTGGGCTATGTAATTGTTCCTAAAGAATTTGTCCGTCCAATCCAAAAGCTTCAGCAAAATTTGTATATCTGTGCCAGTTCGGTTGCCCAGCGTGCCGGTATCGCTGCTCTCCGCGAGGCTGATGCCGATGTTGAGCACATGAAAAACATTTACAACGAACGACGAAAATTCATGATTAGCCGGCTGCGCGAGCTAGGATTCAGGATTACTGTTGAGCCAACTGGAGCATTCTATGTTTTCGTAAATGCTCAGCATTTGTCAACCGATTCGTATAAACTGGCTTTTGACATTCTGGAGAAAGCACATGTTGGAGTGACGCCCGGAATCGACTTTGGAGAAAATGGCGAAGGTTATTTGCGTTTTTCGTATGCTAATTCACTTGAGAATATTATTGAAGGACTGAACCGACTTGAAAAATACATTCAGAAATTTAAAGGGTTGTAAATTTCTCCCAATGCACCAATTCAGAAAGCTGTTTCCGCGATTTTGGCGGAGCTTCGGATGTTGTAAATCCCAATGGAATAAGAGCAATTGGTTCAATATGATCGGGTAATTGTAGTTTTATTCGAGTCATTTCAACATCAAAATTGCATACCCAGCAAGTACCTAGACCTAAATCAGTAGCTTTCAAAACCAAGTGATCGATTGCGATAGCCACATCAACGTCAGCAAAATCTTTTCCATCCGATTTTCGTTTCCATGATCGACTGTGATCTGAGCAAACCACAATACAAACAGGCGCTTCGCTAAACCAGGTTCTATGGTAAACTTCCTGAATGTCAGCCAGATTCTCCGGATCAGTGATAACAATAAAATGCCAAGGCTGAAAATTCACAGCCGATGGCGCCATCCGTGCAGCTTCCAATATTTCTAAAATGATATTCCGATCAACTTTTTCGTTGGTAAAAGATCTGACTGAATAACGGTTCCTTATCGCTTTATCAAGTTCCATAACTGGTTGTTCTGTATAAATACTGATTGTAAAAATCAGCCATATTAAAAATATTTCAGTTCAAAAATACATGATTAAATCCAGATTCAAAGTCACTTCTTGTCACCTTTTCAAAGAATACAAATGGCTATTTACTGATTTATTGGCAGTTATTTCCCAAAAAAAGGCAATTCTGACCGAACTTTCGTCGTTTTTTTCGATGGCATGATAATCGTAAAAACCAATTCGAGATTTAAACAATATGACTACATTTGTAACTTTCAATTTTTGATCAAATTAAAACCCAGATAATGGCATTCATAAACAAAATTCTAGGCAAATTTCTCGGCTCAAAATCAGATAAGGACATGACTGAGATTGCTCCTCTGCTCGCACTCATCAAAAAAGAATACGAACGCATCAGCTTGTTGTCGAACAACGAATTGAGAGCCGAATCGACCCGGTTAAAAGAACTGATTAAAGATCGGATTAAACCGGAAGAAGATCGGATCGCTGAGTTAAAAGAACTCGTTGATACTGTTGATATTCAGGAAAGCGAAAAAATCTATCAGGAAATAGATAAACTTGAGGAAAAAATTGATGATAAATTAGAAGAAGTTCTGAATGAAATTCTTCCAATTGCATTCTCAGTTGTTAAAGCAACAGCCAGATTATTTACTGAAAATGAACGTGTTGTTGTACAGGCCAGCGATTTCGACCGGGATTTGGCTACGACACGTAATAGTATTTTGATTGAAGGTGAAAACGCCATCTGGCTAAACAAATGGATGGCAGGCGGAAGCGAGATTACCTGGGAAATGATTCATTATGATGTTCAGCTCATTGGTGGTATTGTATTGCATCAGGGAAAAGTTGCCGAAATGGGAACTGGTGAAGGAAAAACATTGGTTGCTACTTTAGCCGTATTCCTGAATGCCTTAACCGGAAGAGGTGTTCATTTGGTTACTGTAAACGACTACCTGTCGAAACGTGACTCGGAATGGATGGGACCAATCTTCGAATTCCACGGTTTGAGCGTTGATTGTATCGATAAACATCAGCCAAACTCCGAAGGTCGCCGTAAAGCGTACCTTTCGGATATTACCTACGGAACAAACAATGAATTTGGTTTCGACTATTTGCGCGACAACATGGCAATCAGCCAGCGCGATCTGGTTCAGCGAAAACATCATTACTCAATAGTTGATGAGGTCGATTCGGTTTTAATTGACGATGCCCGTACTCCGTTGATTATTTCAGGTCCGGTACCAAAAGGTGAAAACCAGAAATTTGAAGAACTAAAACCTAAAGTTGAAAAATTATACGCTGCTCAGCGAAATCTGGCCAATCAGTGTTTGTCGGATGCCAAACGAATTCTGAATAATCCGAATGCAACAAAGGACGAAAGAGAAGAAGGTTCAGTTTTGCTGCTTCGTGCCCACAAAGGTTTGCCAAAGAGCAAAGCACTCATCAAATTCCTGAGTGAAGAGGGAATAAAGGCCATGATGACCAAAACAGAGAATTACCATATGCAGGACAACAACAAAATGATGCATATTATTACTGATCCTCTGTTTTTTGTCGTCGAAGAAAAACAAAATTCTGTAGAATTAACCGATAAAGGGGTTGACCTGATTTCGGATGACGTTGAAGATCAATCATTTTTCATTTTGCCTGATGTTGGTTCTGAAATTGCCGAAATTGAAAACAATAAAGCGCTGACCAAAGAACAGGTTCTGGAGAAAAAAGATGATTTGTTGACCAATTATGCGATCAAATCGGAACGCGTTCATACC
>JBBQXI010000414.1:0-3407 GCA_038209805.1 Bacteroidales bacterium
AAAAGCAAGATATGCAAAAAAAAAGCTCTAGAATCGAAAGATCTTAGAGCTTTTAATATTCAAATCACGTCATTTATCCAACCACGAACATATTAAATATTGCCGAAATACTAATAGTTTCACCTTACCTGAGAGTTAAAACACAAGCAGAACTTACATTTACTTTATAGGCCTTGCCTGGTTTAAAATTTCCTATACTATTTTTCCAACCACCATATCGTTTTAAATTCTCAATTGAATTTCCAAGTTCATCCTGAACCTTTACCAACTTATTCTGATCGATTAATGATTGAACAACAGTCATTGCATGCTGCTCAGTTAAACTTGGAAATGAAATAAAATTCCAACCTGCATTCAATGGAATATCAAGAGGAAGATCAATCATTTGACCATTTATCTGCATTGTACAATTAGAGCTTACACTGACTAAATAGCCTTCAGTCTTTTGAATCGATCCAATTTTATTAACCCATCCACCTGTTCTTGCGGTTGCCAATGTATTTCCAACCTCATCCTGTATTTTGAGTAGCAATTTACTATCGCAAAGCGATTTAAAGACTATACTTAAGTCAGGATCAGTTGGAATTAAATAAGTCGAAAAAAGGTTATTTCCTTTTACAAATTGAATGGTTTGAGTCAACTCTGTATTATGGGTAATTTCTACAACCGAAGTTGCACTGGCACTAAATCGTCCGCTGGCTAGCCATGTAGAAATATCTTTCCGGTAAACAGCCGATTTAGCCACAATTTCTTTTAAGTTTTTGTTGTCCCAAATCTTGAAGATAACGGTGTCATTTTCGGCGAATCCATTACCAGAGCCATCGTCCTGCGATGCTGATATGCTTAGAAAAGTTGTTTTATCCGCTGGATTAATGGCTATTAATAACCTTGCAGCACCAACACATTTTGTACCGCTAAATACGGCCAATTCATCGTCAACCGAAAGTGGTTGATTCTCCAATACTGCAGAAACAATCATAAAATTTATATGATTCTGACCATTCTGACCCTGCCAAACTGTAGTGAAGTGATTGGCTGCTGACAACCTAATAGCACCCGAAATACTTATCACCATAAAGAATAAAAGAAAGACAATAAAATAATTCATTCTATTGGGTTGGTAAAATCGTTTCATTCTTTCTGTGTTTAAATTAATAACTATTGAATAATCTCTCTCCATTTCTAATCTTCCCTACAATTTATTCTTCAAATTATAGATCTAAATAAAGTTGCACCCTGTTATATAATCTCCTCGAAGTTTCAACCTTTCATTTCCAGAAATTAATCTCATTGATACGAAAACTTCAAAATCAGTTTAATTTTTCAAACTGCATACCAAAAAATTTTTATCACAAAAACCACACAACTAAAACACTGATAACATTACACTTACAATATACAAAGAACACTCATATTGAAAATACTAACCCAAAAAGAAATTAAATTCATTAGCTTTAATACAAAATATCGCACATTTGTGCGTTAACCAATTTACTGAAGAATTTCAATTTTAACATTAATAAATCCCCCGTATTTAACCTATTTCATATTCTGATTGTTATACTTTTCCTTATAGAAGATATATTCGCATTGATAAAATTTTTGACATGTCGTTAATCTCACCCGAAAATAATCTGGTTCTTTTTGCAGTAATTGTTGGTGCGGCAGCACTCGGAATATGGTCTGAACACAAGAAATGGCTCGGTCAAGTCTCCGGAATTCTGGTTACTATGGTTGTGATGTCGATTTTATCTATGTCAGGAGTAATACCTGTAGCATCTAATCCGAAAATTAAAGTAGAGGTTTACGATTTGATTTTCAGCTATTTCATCCCCATATCAATTCCAATGATGTTAATGGGATCGAACATTACCCGAATCATTCGCGAAGGAGGAAAATTGCTTGTAGCTTTTCTAATTGGAGCTCTTGGAGTAATTCTGGGCAGCTTTCTGGCTTTTTATATTATAAATCTGGGAGATGACTCAGGAAATACGGCAGGCGTAATTGCCGCTACTTTAATTGGTGGAAGCATGAATTTCATTGCTACCGGCGAAATACTAAACTTCAGCACACACCCATTGTTTTCGGCAACCATTGCGGTCGATAATTTTGCAGCAAATGCCTACGTTTTATTACTGTTTGCAGTACCTTCCATGACTTTTCTGGCTCGATTCTTTGTAAAACCAAAAGTTGAAAATACACATGCCGTTGAAAAGGATCCAAACGACGAAACCTATCCGATTACCATGGAGCGAATTGCAATTTCGGTGCTGATTGCTGCTGTAATTGCTGGTGTGGGAAGCCTTATTTCTGACATCATTCAAAAAGTGTATTCAACACGGATGAGCACAAGTATTTTGATCATTACAGTTCTTGCGGTTTTAGTTGCTAACCTTTTCCCAAAAAGACTCAAAAAATTAGAAGATACCGCTTTTTCAATCGGCCTTTGGATGATGTATGTTTTTCTGGCCGCAATAGGCGCTTCAACTAATCTGTCGGATATGTTGCATGTTGGTCCTGCTGTTCTGGGCTTTTACATGATCATCATGTTTTTCCATTTCATTTTTCTGGTTTCGCTATCCAAGCTTTTCAAATTCGACGTCTACGAAGTTATTATTTCATCGGCAGCCAACATTATGGGGCCATCAGTTGCAGCGCCAATGGCAGCTTCACTGGGTCAGAAAAAACTGATCACTCCCGGAATTTTGGTTGGAATACTTGGATACGTAATTGGAACTTTTATCGGAGTTTCAATTGCTATGGCACTAAACTGATAAGTAACTATCAACAGATTGCACTTACAACAAAACTACAATTGGACTTTGGCGTGAAGTTTCGTTCCGGTATTTCACTTTCGGATAACCAACCAACAGCGAAGCATAAACCTTGTGGTTCGCAGGCACCTTGAACTGAGGATTTAGCTTACTTTTCCTGCCCATTGCTTTCACAATAAACACATTGAAACAAGTATTCAGTCCCATAGTATTGGCATAAATCGAAGTATAAGTGGCCCAGATATTGGCATCGGATTCAGCCATCCCGGTTTTCGAAACTTCGCCATGAAACAGGATAACAGCCGGAGCATGGTGGCAAATCTGAGAATCGTTCAACTCCTGATTCTTGACAAACGATTCCTTGTAACGTTTAAGTTTTTTGATATTGATCGAAGGAACAAACACCCGAATGAAAGAACTAACCACTGGAGAACAAATAAAACTGAACATCTTAATCAACGATTCTTCCGTCAGGTCATTCAGGAGTTTTACCTTTTCTTTTGAACGAACAATTGTTATTTGCAAAGGACGGGCGTTACTTGCTGACGGATAATGCTTCATGTTATCGATCAATTGGAGCAAAACGGCATCCGGAACATCTTTCTGTAAATAGCTTCTGCAAGATCGTATTTC
>JBBQXI010000415.1:0-3394 GCA_038209805.1 Bacteroidales bacterium
GCAATGCAGATGTTGAATACTTTGGCGGTATCAATCCGATCCATCAGGAAAAGCATGAAAAAGAGCATCACAGAAACGATTATGAGCGGCGTCAGGTTGGAGATAAATGCATCAATGAAATTTCGCTGAATTTCGACATCAAAATAAAGAGCCGGAAAGTCATCCTTATCAACACTGCGGGCTATTCCGAAATTTGAATTCAAATCATTGAGACGTATCTCATAATAGGAATTTTTTAAATTCCATCCCGAAATAAATGCAGCTTTATCAATTCCGGGTAATTGCGACGCACTTCTGACTTTGTAAGCATCCAAATCAGGAGTAAGTACGATGTTGTGATTCAGGTCTTTTTGTATAATCTGTAATTCAATGAGTTCTTCCTCCAAAGGGTAAGTCCGGTGCGATAGTTTTTGGCGAATTTCGGCACTAAAGTGAAACTGTACGATTTCATCTCCATTCTGAATGGAACTGTTTATCTTTTGAATCGATACGTTTGTGGCTTGTGATATCGTAAATTCTTTTGCGATGTCTTTCGGAAAATCAGGACTGTATTTTTGCCAGATGTATCCGGATAAAAACATATCGTTTGGACCAGAGAATTTCAGTGCGTCAATGTAAACTCCGGTAGGAACAAACAAAGGTGGTTCAAGATGGTATATTTCTGAACGATTTCGCTGATTCGCCAATGTATTCTGCAGAGTTGCTTTGTCAGAAATTTTAATTCCATTTATTTTATCGGCGGGATTATAAGTAAGTGCAATGCCCCATATGAAGCCAATGGCAAGGATAACGAGTATGGAACCGGTAAAAATTATTATCCAACGGTTTCGTATGCTTCTTGAAATACAAGTATAAATACATCCCAAAGTGAGTAAGAAAAACAGAAGAACCAAAACCACGATCCAAATCAGATTGTGCCGGTAATTATCTACATTAATTACAATGTCTTTTTTAAGGAAAGTATTCTGAAGCGACCATCCGGTTGAAGGGATTGGTTCGAAAACGAGCCATGATTTCTCGTGAGTAGAGGTACTTACATGATCGAGAAATCCACCCTGGCCTTTTGCGGCTTTTTCGGCCATAACCAACCGGTCAGGATCATTCATTTCTTTAGCCACTTCGGTTATCGTTTTTTTTGAAACAACATATTCCGAATTTGGATAATACATGTAGACGCCTTTCGAGGAAGTCAACGCACCAAACCCACTGGCACCCAAATCAATGCCATCAATTATTTTTTTTATGTTGTCCATCGAAATGTCAACTGTTACAACTCCTAAAGGCATCTTTTTATTCGTTTTCGCATCAATGTCGTAAAAAGCAGAAGAATAGGTAATCATCAGTGTTTTGCCAGCTGAATCCCAATAAGGTCCTGTCCACCCACTTCCGCTCTGCATTGGCTGCACATACCAGTCACATTTGATATAATCGTAATCGTTCTCGAGCTTAATAAATTTTAGTTCCTTCTGATTTCCGCTAATTCTGTGAAAATATGGAGCAAAAAGTCTTTTTGCCGGATCGTAACCTAAAGGACGGTAACAGATTGTTGAGCCATAATAATTTGGGCTTTTTAAAACCAGTGTTCTGATTTCGTTCAGTATTTCCGCTTTTTCAATCTTTCCGTTTGTCAGGTTATTGGCCACGTTGTCAACCTCACTCATCGCCTGCCGCACAATGGTATCAATATCTTCTGTTGCTTTTGTCGTTAATTTTTGCAGGTCGGTTTTTATATTGGTCCATGTTTCCTGCTGGTATTGAATATGATGAAAGATCACTCCAGTGGCAGCAATGAAACTTAAGACAGAAAAGATGAGCAAGATTCGAAAAGTTGTATTTTTTCTGGTTGGGTTATGATTGAATTCTAACGGGCTAGGCATAAGCTTTATGTGTTAAAATCAGAAGAGTCTTCAAATTCATTTTCATCAGGATCAAAACTTCCAAACCGGGATTCCTCCAACAAGGAAGTTTTTGCACCTTCGACACCACGGTCTTGCTTCGTTCTCCGTTTCATTTCTGTCACGTAACGGCTGTTCAATTTGGTTATTTGATGATGAATATTTTTGATTAATTCATTCGTCCTGGAGGAATCTAATCCGCTTTCCTCGATTTCGCGTTGTAAGCTAATTAATTGGTCTACCTGAGCAAGTAACTTGTGTGCATATTCCGGATCGCCATGTCTTTCTACAGATGACACCAGTTTGCGACAATCATTAATGAGACCAACCATGCCTGAATAAGTACCATATCCGGGTATGGCTCCCGCTAATGAGCTTGATGCTGTTGCAGCCAATGCGCGTGCGCCTGCTTGCTTTTTTGAGGCTCCTCCGGCGTGCTCTTGTAAAAATGTACCCGCTCCCGACAAAGGACCTGCAGCAGCTCCAATAACGGGTACAGCCTGAAGTATACTACCTAAGGCTGAAATTACCTGACCTGCTTTTTCCTCTACTTTTGCAACATTTCCCGGAGTTCTTCCTTCCCTGCGGTTGGTTCCCACCATTGCTCCCACAGCGGAATTGATTACACCTTCAATCGGGGTTGCCAATGGTTGATTGATGGTTGCATCGCCAATTGCGGTTATTTTTTCGTGTGCGCCAATAAAATCGCCTTTTTTAGAATAATGTTTTCCTTTTTTTGTGAGTCCACTGGGATCGACAACTAATTCTTTTTTAAATCGCGCAAGAAAACCCTTTCCCTTTTTAGAAAGACTTTTTCTTTCTCCAGAATTTTCTTGCAATTTACCAGACCTTGAATCGATAATCGCATTTGCCTTTTTAACCAACTTCTTCTGTTGCTTGTGTTGCCCGCTTAACAATTCAGCAGAGTCGTCTTCATTCTCTGATTCTTCCGAGTCAGATTCATTCATAGCAGGATTCTCCAGAAATAAACCATTTGTTCCGACTTCTCTTGATTCACCAATAAAGCCAACCAAATATCTTGGGTTTCTTGGATCAAAAATAAATTCGATAATTTTCCCGAGAGTCCCGCTTTCGTCCCAAACATCTGTACCCGGTCTAAGATCTATATCAACCTGACGTTGAACTATTGGTGAAGTGATTTGTAATGACCAATTTGGAGTGTTCTGAAAAGCTGAATTAGAACTATTATTCGCCATTGCATCCAGTTTTCTTTGCACAATGGTTTCAGGTCGGTTATCAACAAATTGAAAAGTAGACTCACCGCCACCTTGCTTTAATGCAATTGTATTCGCCACCGATTGGCTTCTATTTTCTTGCGTTTTATCAGCGTGAGTATTCATTTTCTGTCCTTTGTATTTTGATAGGTTAAAAACAGAGTATTCTTATACTGCATTGGTATTCAACTTTCCTGCTCTTCACAACAAAACCATGGATGAGAATTGGCTGTGAATACCGACTTATTAACTGAGAGAAAAGTC
>JBBQXI010000416.1:0-3378 GCA_038209805.1 Bacteroidales bacterium
AGTTTTAACCATTATGCCTACGGAGCGATTGGCGAGTGGCTCTACCGCTACGTTGCCGGTATGGATATCGACCCCGAAAATCCGGGCTACAAACATATCTTGCTGGCACCGCATCTGGGTGGTGGATTAACCAACGCAGGAGTTGAGTTTAATTCAGTGTACGGAAAAGTAAAATCGGCCTGGAAGCTTGATGGGAATGACTTTGTTTACGAGGTTACTGTACCTGCAAATACAACAGCAACGGTTACTTTACCCTCAGCAAAAGCCGATCAGATAACGGTTAATGCTCTGGCGATGACCGCTTCAATCAAAGAAAGTCTGAAGCAAACCGATAAAGGTATTTCGGTGAATATTGGATCAGGAAATTACACGTTCAGGTATCCGGCAGAAGGATTGAAAAAATAGTTTAGTATTGTCATGCTGAACTTGTTTCAGCATCTCATTATTCAAACGATCCTGATATAACCTTCGACTTGAGCTCAGTCGAACGTTGAGGATAAAGAGGTTAAAGAAGCGATTTTGTTTGTGGAGTTGAAGGGCATTTCCTGATTGTAAAATCAGGATTTGCCCTTTATTATTTTAAATGGATGTCGGGTATTTTACCTAAAATGAAAATAGTTTTTGCTGGTGGAGACTGGCCTTGCCCCCAATTAAAACAATTAGGTAAGTAACCGGTTATTCATAAAAACTAAAATCGTTTATCGGGAAGTTGCCCCAATTGCAATTGGTGGCAACTTTTGGTCATGCATCGGAAGCTATCGAATTCCTCCGGAATAACACGATTCAGCTCATCTTTCTTGATATTCAGATGGGTGGAATGAGTGGTATTGATATGGTTGAAGGAATGATGGAGAGGCCGCAAGTGATATTTACCACGGCTTTTAACGAGTATGCCTTGAAAGCATTTGAACTTTCGGTTACCGATTATTTGCTCAAACCATACACATTCGAGCGTTTCAAACAGGCCGTCAATAAAGCGATTGAATACATTTACTTTCAGCAGGCAGCTACGATTGCTTCGCCCAATGTCATCGACTATATTTTCGTGAAATCAGGCTACAAGCTGGTAAAGGTTTTCCTGAACGAAATATTGTATATCGAAGGGATGCGTGATTACCAGAGTATTGTAACTCCAACCGCTAAAATACTCGCCAGTCATTCGTTTCAGGAATTGGAGCAAACTCTGCCCAAAAATTTTGTTCGGTGTCAGAAGTCGTATATCGTTTCGCTGTCTAAAATCGAAAGCATCGAAAACGATCGCATTAAAATCGGGAGTAAATTAATTCCGATTGGCGATACCTATAAGGAAGCGTTTTATAAACTGATTTAATGTTTTGCTTTTCGGGTGGATTGCTATTACATCATTCCCGTTATTTTACTCTTGGCTTCCAAATTGTTCTGGCCGAGGCACAAACCGTGTTGTTCTCCTGGGTCTTAATGTTATGAATGAATGAATTGAGACTGTCTTCCCTTTCGGTAAACGACATGATGGTGTCGCCCAATTGAGCTTCTGCAATAAACCGTCCATCGATGGAGTGTAAATAAAAATTGTCGATAATGTCTTCCGGGATTGACTCAATGAGCCATTGCAAATACCTGATGTTGTTTACGTGCAGATTCGTATCAACATCAAACCGGTTAATTTTGAATTCCTTAATATGGTCTGACGAATCAATAATTTCGATTTTCTTCGTGATGTCATGATTGATAGATTCTTCATTAAAGTACAACCATTTATCTTTAATGTCATCCGGAATTTGAATGGGTCTTCTGCGGTCGATATCGAAGAAAACCCAAAGGCCTTTCGCTCTTCCGATAATGCGTCCTTGTTCGTTGTATATGATATTTTCGCGAAACCCTTTAATTGTCGAATATTTCGACAACCATGTCCGGATTACAATTTTTTCTTTGTAACCCGGATAGTGATCCATTTCCATAATACCCGATAGCAATACCCATCCAATGTTTTGTTTTTCAAGATCAAACAAGCTGTGATTGATGGCATAACAATGATCGGCAGCTGTTTCTTCGAGTAAAGTTAAGATAGCAGTCGATGAAGCCTCTCCGAATTTATTCATTTCGAAATACCGAAGCTCAAACTGTTTTTCAAAATAATTTTTCAAAACCAATTTCGATTAATGATTATTCAATCGTTCACTTTCATTCTTTTAAACACAAAGCGATGCCGTTATGTTTAAGGAAATCAGGCTATAAACCTGATGAAAGCGTTTTGATGTATCGATAAATGAACTCAACGCCGTTGTAATACTCTTTGACTCCAATGCGTTCATCTTTCCCATGTGCTCGGCCATCGTCCATGTCGGAAAACATTCCGGTGACCCCATAAACA
Organism: Bacteroidales bacterium; assembly: GCA_038209805.1. Lineage (GTDB taxonomy): Bacteria > Bacteroidota > Bacteroidia > Bacteroidales > Prolixibacteraceae > Aquipluma. The sequence goes on from JBBQXI010000416.1 coordinate 2,351, forward strand.
GGGATACCTGCCGCACGCAGAAACTTGCCGTCGGATGCGCCACTGGCCATATAGGGCGTGACAATAACACCGGGCCACATCGTAGTCGTAAGGTGTTCAAGAGCATCCAGAACATCTTTCCGCAGCGGCGAACGGGGACTGGGCGTTGAAGGATTTGTACAGGTGATCGTAACCAGCGTATCGGCAACAACGTGCTTGAGGGCGGCCAGCACATCGTCGGAATTTTCGTCGGGAAGCATACGACAATTAATATTCGCCTGAGCCGACTGTGGCAGTGCATTTTCAGCATGACCGCCGCTCAACAGGGTAGCCACACAAGTTGTGCGCATTTTCGCATTGTAATATGGCGAAGCTTTCGCCAGTCGGTTGGCTGCGGCAGTATCCAACGGTATTTTGGACATTGCTAGCATATCGGTTTTAATCTGTCCCGTTTCCTGAAAAGCACTTCGCTCAAAGAACATTCGTGTTGTTTCATTCAGATTGATCGGAAACTCAAACCTGGAGAGACGGGTGAGAGCTTCCGCGAGACGGTAGATGGCGTTGTCTTTGGTCGGCACAGCACTGTGACCACCTTTGTTGTGTACTTCCAGTTTATAATCCATGCAGATTTTCTCACAGGTCTGGATGTCCATGATGATTTCCTTGCCGTTCTTAATGTTACCTCCTCCACCGTCGGGATTGATACAATACTCCGCATCGATGAGCTCGCGGTGATTATCCAGAAGCCATTGAACACCATTGGCATCACCGTTTTCCTCGTCTTCCGTAAGCGCAATAATAATGTCGCGTTGAGGTACGAACCCTTCCTGTTTCATACGGATGATGCTTGCAATTAAACTAGCGTCGTCGCCTTTCATATCGATCGCCCCACGCCCATAGAAATAGCCATCGCTTTCGAGGAATTTAAATGGATCGAACGACCAATCCTGCCGGAGCGCTTCAACAACATCGAGGTGTCCTATTAGTAGGATGGGCCGCAGTTTTCCCTTGCCCCGGTAGCGCACAACAAGATTCATGTGTTGTGGCTG
>JBBQXI010000417.1:0-3376 GCA_038209805.1 Bacteroidales bacterium
GGATGTCAGAAAAGAAAAAACGAGCAGAACGATAGCAATTTGTAATGTAAAGGGTTTTAGTTTCATTGTGATATAGGTTTAGGTTATATTTCAAGAAAAATCGTGTTGTGCATTTAGCTAACCATCTCGGCTTCAATTTCAACAAGCAAATCGGCGCGACAAATATCAGCTTTTACAAAAGTCATAGGCACGGCTCCAAAATGATTCTCACAAATGACTTTGACTGCCGGAATATCTTCTTCGTTCTTCACATATACACGCACATAAGCATATTTATCAGGGAAAACAGCGAGTTCAGGATAATGAGATCTGAGGTTTCCTTCGCTTGCCAACTGTTCAATATTTTCAATGGTTACATAGGTTTGCTTTTCAACATCATTCAAACCGATAGTTTCTTGCCCAACAATAGATGCTGTTCCGGAAATAAATAATCTTGAACCGTGGCCGTTTGTCATCAGGCGAGCCCGTTCGAATTGCGGTGGCTGATTTTGTTTGCTGTTCGTTTGTGGATCGCCTTTCAGCACATCCTGACCATATTTGTACGAATTAAGCTGCTTCGGATTACTGATTGCAACTGTAGTAACTTCACTATCGCTGGTTACGGCCATGCACTCAATAGTTACTCCATTGAGGTTGGTACCAATACCAGTTGCAGCTGGAAACCCCGAGTCCGTGAGGTATTTCGAATAATACTCATTACGAACTTCATTAAAGAGCTGGTAATTTTGCCTTTGCCGATTCTCCACCTGATCAAAATCAAAAATTCGCTCAACGTAATTCCACTGTCTGAAAACCGAATTGAACCCGATTCCCAATTTCAGAAAGGCATCCAGAAGAGACGCAAAAGCATTGGCCGATTTTTCGTGGGTTGATTCGTCTTTCGCTCCACTACCAACACCGGCAAACCAATATTCATTGTATCCCGAAGAATTGATCTTACAGTATCTGACTGTTCCGGTCATACCATACTCAATTTGAATATCAGTAGAATTGACAAATCCGGCTTCAATCATTACCAAGAAAGGCGATTCGGGCGACTCGGCCAACACACTGAAAGGAACGCCTGACAGATTAAAACTGTTTCCGATCTGTTTTGAATAACTAGAATATTCCTCCTGACTGTTGGCGCCAACAAAGACACGGGCAATAAACGCTTTTTGATTTGGATTCGTATTCTGAAAAAGCTGAAACCCATTAAAACAATTGGACCACTGTTCTTCAAAAGACCCGGTGCATCCGGGTATGAAAATCTGATATTTAGGCTTTATCATTATTCCCTGTGTAACTTCTATTTTTCCTTCTCTCATCACAAACTTGATTTAAACCTACTTGTATTTTTAATTTCTGCAAATGATTTTATTGCAATTTTAGCGATTCTACCTGAACCGGCTTTTCACCTGAAACCAACTTTTCAATGATGTTCGGATCAATGTCAACTTTCCCGCTGACAAATTCAGGAATGTTGAATGAATAAAGCAACCGGTCGTAAAATTCAGTATCCGATTGTGGCAAAAGAAATGGTTTCCGGGCCTTACCATTTTCGTCAAGGTAAGCGATGAAAGGGCGCGTGTATAATCCATCCATACGACGGCTGCTGAACACAAACCAGCGTGAATTTGACGACCACGAATGGTAACTCTCGGTATTGTCGCTGTTCACTTCGTCGAGGCGACGGGTCTGTCCGGTTTTCAAATCAAGCAAATACAAATCGGCTTCCTTGTGCCAGATCGAAAAATTTCCATAATCAACCAAGGTAAACATGATGTATTTCCCATCGGGCGAAGGACGCGGAAAAGTAACGCTTTTACTCTGCGCAGTTGCATCAAATAGCGTATCAATCCGGTCGCCAAACGTGCCAGTTTCAGGATTAAAAGCAATGCTGCAAAGGTTGTACCTGACTTCTTTATACTGCTCGGGCATTTTTTTATGAGCTGCCCGGCAAAAATAAAGCGTCCGTCCATCAGCCGAAAACGATGGAAAGGTCTCGAAAATACTATCCTGCATCAGTAGGTTACAACTTATTGCCTGATTGTTTTTGATGTCGTAAACAATAACATCCGAAGCAGCATCGCCCACTTCAACCCGGGAGCCCTTTCCTTCGTGAAAAACCTGATGCGTATTGTTAACCGAATAGGCAATATAATTACCCGATGGATGCCAGAACGGATAAACGAAATTCGACATGGTTTTGTCGGTTTTCGTGTTCAAAACATTCATCTTTCCATCCGTCAGCAAAACCGTTCCTCCTTTTTTGCCCCTGACATGAAAACTCATGTTCTTTGGATCGGATTGGCGAAACGAATGGCAATTCACACAGCTTCCCGGAACCAGTGTATTTTCAACAATCGGACTTTGGTCGAAATTCGAAAGGTTGCGCTGGTAAATGCCCATTTTGCTGTACACTTCGTATCCGGGAGCAATCAGACGGTACACCAAGCCATAATCAATAGGCGTTTCGCTCACGTGCAAACGGAAAGGAGCAAATTGTTTCCAGTGGTCGTGTTGCTTCACCGAAACAGTTACTTTAAGGCTGTCGCCTTTGCTGGCTTCCAATATTTTACTCCAATCACTGGCCGGAATAAAAATTTCCTTGCTGTCCTGAATGTGAATTATCTGGTTATTCTTCCCTTCAAAAACTGCATCTACAGCCGAATATTCCTCCTGAACTTTAAAATTCAAAGGGGCAATCGTGGCAGGAATGGTTACATCCACATAGTCAGGAAAAAGTTTTGGCTTTTCTTTGAGAACCTCGTCTGGGCTAACTTTTCCGCGGCAAGCTGAAAAAATCGCCAGAATAAAAACGATGTAAAATATGCTGAATCTGTTCATTGGTCGATTATTTTACGAAATAAAGATAATACCAGTACGTATCTGAAAACTCATTTTTACCTGAACCTGAATTCGTTTGTCCCGGCATTTTCTGAAATGCCTGAAACCGCTGCTTGATCACATTATTTATCGGGTAAGGAATATCTTTGGTTGGATCGTTATTCGTTTGGGTCCAGGCATAATACAGCGCTTCCTGATAACTTTTAGGGATAGCGCGATACTTGAGCGATTCGCTCAGCGGAAAATATTGCAGAAAATGTTTCAGGTCTTTGTTTAATAAGGTGTAAGCCATTAAATACTCAAAAGCCATGCGGTTTTCAGGATTTTGCCTGAATAGAACTCCCAGCATCATGTCTTTTTCACCCTCGCTAAAAAGGAAGTCTTCCTGTGTCCGGCATTTGCGCAACCATCCCCATTCCGGATGTTGTGCGATCAGTTTTTCATCTTTCATCGTTGCCAATGCATTTGTCGCCCAGCCCTTATAATAAAAAGTTTTCTGCAACAACCGCAGATACTTTCCGGCAACCTCATAATTTCCGTTTATAAT
>JBBQXI010000418.1:0-3361 GCA_038209805.1 Bacteroidales bacterium
ATTGCCTTTTTCGGTCAGTTTCAGCAAGCCTTTTTCGGGTTGTGTTGTTGCGATAGTATCAAAACTTGTGCGTAGCCACTGGCCGTTTTTGTTGTACTCCGGAATCTGAGTCTCAGGATTTAGTCGGGCCGGAATGCCAAAAGTACGGCAGGCTGCTACGAAGAAAATGTCGCGCGAAAGCGGATCAGCCACGCGTAAGTTGTATACGCCAATCGGACTAAGTGGTGCGCGTGAATGTTTGTTGGCCACTGTGTTCACCAGGATGTTTTCGCGAATCCAGTTGGTTAGTGCCGAAATGTCGTTGCGCGATGATTGCGCCATTTCAGCGCCAAACGAGGCGGCCAAAAAACTGCGCCACGAACTTAAATTTTCGAGGGCAATGCGGGGCGACAAAACATAGCGTGTAAACAGTTCTTTGGAAGGCACCAACTTTTGCAGGCCCAATTGAGCTGTTTGCGCCAGATGATCGGTCAGAATGGGTTCAGTAACATCACTGTAATCTTTGTCGGCCAGTTGGATGGCCAGTTCCATAACGGTGCTTCGGTATTGTGCTGTATTCTTTTCGACATAAGCAGAAATCTGATCCCAATTGCCATAGCTCAGTTTGATTAGCCGTGAAATGGTATCAATAGGGAGTTTCGTTTTGGCTGCAAATTCAGCAATCCAGACTGAGTCTTTAAATGTTTTCATATACGCGTTCCGGATCGAATCTTCCTGAGCCAGCCTTAAATTGTTGGCTTTTTTGGCTTCATCCGTCACGTTCATTTCTACTTTGGTGGCGTGTGGTGGAACCAAATCGAACGATTCGTTTTTCTGGATTGGAATAGTTTGGTCGAGTACCAGTTGGAGTGTATCTTTCTCAGGAACAGAAAATTTTTGATAGGCAAACTTTTCATTTTTGGCCGCCCAAATAATGAGGTCGCCCATGCCGGTTGTCAGGCTGGCTTGTCCGTTGGTATTGGTATATCCGGAAGCAATTGGGTAATATTCGGCATAATTGTATAACTGAAATTCAACTTTTGCGCTATCGGCAGGCGATCCGTCGGATTTCTTCACCGAAACGATTATCTTTTTGGTAGTGGCATAATTCGAACTCAAGTTTAGTTCTGAAAAGCGGTCTTCCGGAGTGAGTACTTCGTCGGTTCCAAAATATTTGCCATAAGCACGGGTATGCACCAACATGATTCGCGTGGCGGGTTCGCTGAACCAACCCATGTCCAAATCAACATCGGGTTCGCATGCACCCAGAAAGTGCCATTTGCCATCGATCCAAACTTCTACCCACGCATGGTTATCGTCAGAATGCGCCCAGCGCGGCGTATAAACCTGGCGGGCAGGAATTCCGGCAGTACGCATGGCGGTAACCGTGAAAGTTGATTCTTCGCCGCAACGTCCGAAAGTCTTCTTTATGGTGCTCAATGGTGCGCTGGTACGCGAATCAGTTCCGCGGTAGTTCACTTTTTCATGGCACCAATGGTTGATTTCGAGCGCCGCATCCTTCATACTCAATCCTTTGATTCGCTGTGTGATTTCGTCGTACATCACTTCGCGGAAATTATCAAGGTTTTCATTATTAACTCGCAGTGGCAGTACAAAATGCAGAAATTCTTCCTCTGGAATGGTCTTTCCCCAAGGCATTTCGGCGCGGGCTTTCAGGCTGAACAGCGTATTTTTCAGAAAAAACTCAGGTTGGTAATCGGCCAGATCGCTCAATGGCATATAGGCATACAAGAATTCCATGGCCTGTTTTTCGTCTTGAGCAAGGGACTGATTAAATATGTCCCAGATTGGAATCAGGCTTTTTGAAGTCAGCTCTTTTTGAACGGTCAGCATTCGCTGAATATCGGCTTTGCGCTCCAGATTCTGTATTAGCTCTTGTTTTTTCGAACACGAAATGAGTAGGATAGAAATCAGTATAGCTGAAATGAATTTATTTGCCATTGAGTTTAAAGTTGGTGGCCAAACCTTTTGTGGTCGTGGATGCGCAAATTAAGCAAATTTTCAGGTTAAATCAGTGTGGGAAAATGCAGGTTTTCACTTTATCGGAACCCAATGATATCTCGATTAATTAGCAACTTAACCTGTTTTAACACAACTTGAACAACCAAAGGTTCACGAAAAACGTTTAACAATCTGGTAAGTAAAATTTTTAATGACAGAAATAAAATGCGAACAACAGAACGAGATGATCAGGTAGTGAATCCCTGGATGGTCATCAACAAGAATATTGAAAAGTATTTGAAACCCAGTGTTGGAAGAAGTATATTGCAAATCGCAAACACATTCATTCCCTACATCGGATTGTGGATTTTAATTGTTTACAGCCTTTCGGTTTCGTATTGGCTGACTGCTTTTCTTATTCTTTTGGCAGCAGGATTTTTAGTGCGGCTTTTTATCATTTTACACGATTGCGGTCACGGATCGTATTTTAAATCGCAAAGGCTCAATCGAATGGTAGGTATGTTTTTCGGAATACTGGCCTTTACACCCTACGACAAATGGCACAACCAGCACATGAGACACCACGGTTCGGTAGGAAATCTTGACAAACGTGGTGTTGGTGATGTATGGACCATGACCAAAGAGGAATATCTGTCGAGCAACAAATGGAACAGGCTTAAATACAGGATTTATCGTAATCCATTAGTCATGTTTGGCATCGGTTCGCTTTATGTGTTTCTGATTCAGAACAGGCTGATTCAAAGCGGAATGACGCGAAAAGAAATCCTAAATGTATGGTTGACAAATGCTGTTTTGGCTGTTCTCTTCGTTGTTATGGGTTTGGCGATCGGCTTCGGCACTTTTGTGATAATTCAACTTTCGATTCTTTACATTGCAGCGATTTCCGGATTGTGGTTGTTTTACCTGCAACACCAGTATGAAGATGTTTCGTGGTTCAGGAACAAAGACTGGAATTACCGGACAGTTGCTTTGGAGGGCAGTTCATTCGTTAAGTTTCCTAAATTACTACAGTGGTTCTCCGGAAATATCGGGTTTCACCATATCCATCATCTGAATTCGCGTATCCCCAATTATTATCTCAGTAAATGCTACCGCGAGAACAAGATTTTCAAGGAAGTAAAACCAGTTACGTTTTTATTGGCTCTGAAGTCTTTACGACTCAGGCTGTGGGACGAACAAATCCAAAAGATGGTGTCTTTTAGTGGGCGGCATTAAGGGTTTAGTTTTTTTTCGGTTCTATTTATCTTTATCGGCCAATATATTTTTCAAACGGCTGACCTCGAAGGTGCTGATTACAAAATATATTGGCCGGCCATCAGGAAAAAATCGCCATTCGGATAATGTTGAAGTCGAAAAAAAGCTCCAACAAAAACTGAGATTCCCGATACCAGTAGCAGGT
>JBBQXI010000419.1:0-3344 GCA_038209805.1 Bacteroidales bacterium
GCTGATTCCGATTGATTTTTCAGGAAGGAAGTAAATTGTATCATGTAGTCTTTATATTGTATGGCAAGTCACCCTGAACTTGTTTCAGGGTCTCATCAGCGCAGAGATACCGAAACAAGTCCGGCATGACATTGCGCCAACTGTTGGTTGGCACGACACTAGTGTTGGGTTCAGTTTTAAATTATGGACGTCGTGCTGAATTTATTTCAGCATCGGTATATAATCAGCAGATTTTGGGGCAAGTTCGGAATGACCTGCCGGCAAAGGACCTGAAAACCACATTGACCAGACAACTCAATTTTTGAAAATCAGGTTTGCAGTAAGCAAACATTTAGCCAAATAGTTTATTTTTGTGCCGTGAAAAGATTCCTGAAGATAGTTGCTGTTTTAAGTATTTCTGTTCTGTATTGCTTAATGATAGGCATATACAGCGGAAATGTGGACAATCCCAATGTCCTCTCAAAATCTGCGAATCAGGTTATTTTTACTTCGTCCGATTCGATGAGTTTGTTTTGTAACTCAGAACGAACCGAAAGTCTGGCAAGTGTTTTTAGCTCTTTTTCGCGTACCACTTTTAAAAACTCTTTTAATCAATTTTCTGCTTGTCCGATTGCTGCTGGTAAGTTGCTTTTTAATAAATACTTACCCTATATTTATAGTTCCAGAAATCTGGCGATTGGGTTCAAACCTATCGACATCATTTTCCCTTTCCATTATTTCTGGTAATCCATTTATTCCTATTTCTTGCTGACGCAAGGCAATTCTATTTTCATTTTGCAGACATGGCTGGTATAGCTATGCCATAGCAGATCATATATTTACGTTTTAAACAAATTAAAAATGGATTCAAATACAATAGTAATCGGAGGTATAATCGTACTCTTCGGCATTACCCTTTACGTATTAATTAGCAGAAGTAAAAAGAGAAAAGAAGCACAATTTTTACAACCGCTGAAAAGATTAGCTGAAAAGGATAATTGTAAAATTTCGCAATACGACATTTGGAACGATTCGGTTATAGGTATAGACGCAACTCAAAACATCGTTTTTGCAATTCGGAAGAAAAAGGAGAAAGAAACCAATGTTGTAGTAAATCTTGCTGACGTATTCCGCTGCAGGGTAATCGAGGTGAGTCGTACGTCAGACCCAAAAGAAGGCAATGTGATTGCTTTCGACAGGATAGATCTGTCATTCATCAACAAGGATAAAAGCAAAGCTGATGTTGTTGTTGAGTTTTTTGATGCAAACACTGATCGCTTAACCTTAACCGGAGAGCTTCAATTGGCCGAAAAATGGTGTGTGCTTATAAATAATAAGCTTACTTCAATCAGTAAGTAAACTAAGCAAAAAGCGTCCTGTGCGATTTTTGCCACAGGACGCTTTTATTTCCCTATTATTCTTCTGTTTTGGATTTATAATATCGCCGATACAATACTTTTTTCAAATCGCGGAAGATTACCTGATGAGCCAGAACTTCCAAATCGTTGTAATGTGGTAGTTCCAGTGTCGTTTTGGCTATTTCGTGTTCAGTAATGTCAACCTGATACAAAACGGCCATCAATCGGCTGTAATCGCGGTCGAGATACACCGAAATCTGGTTAATCAGTTGCTCATGAAGCTCGTGGTAGGCATTCTCAACTTTTCCGGAAAATGTAATTTCAATGCCAAACATGCCAAAATCCTTCATGATTTGCTGCGCTGTTTCCTGAATAATGTCTTCCTTATTCAGAAAGAACTCGATGTTGTTGTTTTGCAGGTTAACTAAATCCATAGCTGTATAAAAAAGTGAGCGGGTGACTCGAAGTCACCCGCTCACTAAAGTATTATTTTTTATTGAAATTACAGTTGTTTAAAGAAGTCGTTTCCTTTATCGTCAACAATGATAAAAGCAGGGAAGTTTTCGATACGGATTTTGCGAATAGCTTCCATTCCGAGTTCTTCCATGTCAATTACTTCGCTCGATTTGATACTATCCTTGGCCAGAATTGCTGCTGGCCCACCAATAGAACCGAGGTAGAAACCACCATGTTTTTTGCAGGCATCGGTCACTTGTTGCGAGCGGTTTCCTTTGGCAACCATCACCATTGAACCACCTTTACTCATAAAGAAATCAACGTATGGATCCATGCGTCCGGCTGTTGTTGGGCCAAAACTTCCTGAAGCCATTCCTTTCGGTGTTTTTGCCGGGCCTGCATAATAAACCGGATAGCGTTTCAGGTATTCAGGCATTGGCTGACCGGCATCCAACATTTCTTTCAGGCGAAGGTGAGCCATGTCGCGGGCTACAATCAGTGTTCCTGAAAGGTTCAGGCGCGTTTTAATCGGATATTGTGATAATTTTCTCAATACATCTTCTATGGGCTGATCCAGATCAATATCCACAGCAGGTTGCATGTGTGGAGCCATTGCCGGAAGGAAGCGTGCCGGATTTTTTTCCAGTTCTTCCAGGAAAATTCCGTCTTCATTTATTTTAGCTTTAATGTTACGGTCGGCAGAGCAACTAACGCCAATTCCAACCGGACAAGAAGCAGCGTGGCGTGGCAAGCGAATCACCCGAACATCGTGAACAAAGTATTTGCCGCCAAACTGAGCGCCAAGTCCACATTCCTGTGCAATTTTTTCAATTTTCTTTTCCCATTCGAGATCGCGGAAAGCCTGTCCACCTTCGTTTCCTTCGGTTGGCAGATGATCCAAATAACCAGCAGATGCTTTTTTTACGGTTGCCAAATTGGCTTCGGCAGAAGTTCCGCCAACAACAATAGCCAAATGGTATGGAGGACAAGCCGAAGTACCTAAATCCATAATTTTTTCCTTGATGAATTTGGTCAGGTTTTCTTCGGTCAGCAACGACTTGGTCTGCTGATACAAGTATGTTTTGTTGCCTGAACCACCGCCTTTGGTGATGAAAAGGAATTCGTAGGCGTTTCCTTTTTTAGCATAAATATCAATTTGGGCAGGCAGGTTTGTTCCTGTATTTTTCTCTTCGGTCATGGTAAACGGCACCACTTGCGAATAGCGTAGATTCCGTTCCTGATAAGTATTGTAAATTCCTTTCGAAAGGTATTCTGCATCATCGGCGCCGGTATAAACATTTTCGCCTTTTTTACCCATAACGATGGCGGTTCCGGCATCCTGACAAGTTGGTAATTCGCCTTCAGCAGAAACAACCTGATTCATCAGCATGGTGTAGGCGACAAAGCGGTCGTTATCGGTCGCTTCCGGATCTTTCAGGATTAATGCAAGTTTTTCGAGGTGCGTAGCACGCAGATAGAACGAAACATCGGCAAAAGCTTCTTTGGCCAGAAGTTCAAGTCCTTCAGGAGCAACTTTTAAAATTTTACGAC
>JBBQXI010000420.1:0-3293 GCA_038209805.1 Bacteroidales bacterium
TTCATGGATGTGATCACCTATTTACGGGTTGATGGAGATGCCCCGCTGGTACCCGACATTTTGCTATCATGCGTATTTGGTGGTGTGTTAATTGGCTTTGGACTCGGCTTAATTTTCAAAGCACGGGCAACTTCCGGAGGATCGGATATTATTGCCATGATTATTGCAAAATATACCCGCATGCAACTTGGGCAACTGATGATTTATGTGGATTCGACCATCGTTTTACTGAGTTTAGTAGCCTTTAAAGATTGGCAAATTCCACTGTATTCGTGGGTCGTTATCTATATTACTGGCCGTGCCATCGATTTGGTTCTGGAAGGTAGCGACTACAACAAGGCCCTGCTGATCATTTCAGAAAAACACGAGGAAATCAAGCATAAAATACTTGTCGATCTGGAACGTGGAGGTACTTACCTGAAAGGAAGCGGAATGTTTACCGGAAACGACAAGCACATCATTTACACCGTGGTCAGTCGTCGCGAAGTCGCTATTCTGGAAGAATTTATCAGCACCATTGATCCGGATGCTTTTATTACGGTAATGGATACGCATGAAATTTTGGGTGAAGGGTTTCAATCGCTCAAGCATAAAGTACAGGATTAGAGACGGAAGACCGGAGTCAGAAGAAGGGTAGCAAAAAACTTTGCTCGCTGAGTAGCGAAGCGTATCGTAGGGGGCATTCAAAGTAGGAAGACGGAAGTCCGAAGACATAAATCGGGACATCGAACTTCAACTCTAAACTTTACATCAATCCTGAAGAATTTTTAAAGTCAAAGGATTTGAAATCGAACAGAAGGTTTATTTTTACCCACTCATTAATTCCTAAAAAGAACAATCATGTTAAAAGTAAACGAATATTTCGGAGGTACAGTAAAATCGATAGCACTCGAAAATACTGAAGGTGTTGCAACGATTGGCGTAATGGAAGACGGCGAATATGAATTCGGAACCGGTACCATTGAACACATGACCATCACAAGTGGCGTTTTAGATGTTCTGCTTCCGGGCGAAACCGTATGGACAACTTACCTGAAAGGCGAAACTTTTATTGTGGCCAAAGATGTTAAATTCAAGGTAAAAGCTAACGGGCAAGTGGCTTATTATTGTCTGTATGTCTAGTCATCAGAAAAGTATTCAGTCACAGAATTCAGTAGTCAAGTCTGAGACTGAACACTTTCTATCTTTCCTAAATATACGGAGTCAGTATTTCTTCCATCGCAGCAATCCATCGGGGCGAGTCGTTCAGACTTTCGACCATTTGCAGGTTTTCGCCACCATTGGCAATAAACATTTCCTTGTATTCCCACCCAATTTCAACCGTTGTCTCTAAGCAGTCGGCTACAAATGCAGGAGCCACAACCAAAACGTTTTTACTGCCTTGTTTTGCCTGGGTCAATAAATTCTTATCGGTAAAAGGCGTCATCCAGTTATTCGACAACCTCGATTGAAAGGAGACCGAATATTGCCCAACATTCAGACCCAGCCTACTGGCCAATTCTCTGGTGGTTTGATAACAAGTGGCTTTGTAGCAGAACTTCCCAAATTCGGGTAAAGCCGTTTCGCAATTGCAGGTCGTTATCGATTCCTCCGGATGATTTTTCTCCAGATGTTGGTTGGGCAACCCGTGGTACGAGAAAACTACATGATCAAAATTTTCGGGCTGATACGATTGTATGCGTTCTGCGAAAGCATCAAGAAATGCCGGATGGTCGTAAAACTGGTTAACTGCATGTATCTCGGGAATGGTATTCCACTGGCGAATCTGATCGATCACCGCCTGAATGGCTGTTCCATTAGTCGACGAAGCATATTGCGGAAACATGGGAAAGATCACAACGCTATCGTAATTTCCTTTCTTGATCGCAGAAAGTGCCTTTCCAATGGAAGGATTTCCGTAACGCATGGCTAGATAAACATCAGCTTTCGTGCCAAGCTTCCGCTGCAATCCTGATTGAACCTGCTCCGAATAATACAAAAGCGGCGAACCTTTTTCGGTCCACAATCGCTGATACAGTTTGGTCGATTTGGGCGCCCTGAAAGGCACAATGATCAGGTTAACCAGAATTTTCTGGAGTACCAGCGGAATATCTATCACCCGGCGATCGTTCAGGAATTCGCTCAAATATCGGCGCACCGCTTTTACCGTTGGTTCATCGGGCGTACCGACATTAATCAGGATTACCGCTGTTTTTTTTGTCTCCATGCTTCGTTTTAGTTGAGCTAAAATAATGTTTGTTGATTGAAGATAACAATTCATTCAACAAATTGATCATGCAGATACAAAATTTATCATTTGAAAGATTTGTTTGTCCGATGTTAGAGACTCATGATCGTTAAATGCTGAGGCTGTATTAAAAAGTCAGAATACACGCAGATCGAGTCATCCCGAATTTATTTCGGGATCTAATATACAATGCGTTTAGTTCCTGAAACAAGTTCAGGATGACGGGGTCAATGACTTTTGAGACAGCCTCACTGCGTTATGCAGGTATCAACCCCTCTTTATCTATTTCAGATTCAAGCTCACTTTCACCCCTGCTGAACGGAATTTACCATTTTCAAATCCGGCAACCGCTTCCACATTCAGTAATAAAAACAAATTGCTGATTCCGTAGCCTGTTTCCACATAACTTTTCAATTCAGGAGTATTTAAATAGTTTACAAAAAGGTTTTCTGAAATTGAAGAGTTCTTAATTAATGGCAATTGTTTCAGTATTAATCGACGAGTCTGCCAATTGAAATGGCCTTCGAGAAACTGCTCGCTGGTTGAAAACTGGTAAAAAGGCAACAGTCTGAAACTGTTCTCATATGACGAAAACATAAATCCAGTAGATTGGGTATTGAAATGCTGAAAATCGTCAAAATAAACCCGATTACGATTCAGGAATTTACCTCCATTCAACGAATAGAAAAAATGATCGTCGATGCCAAAATCGATCTTTTGCCTGAGACCGAGTTTAAGCAAATCGTATCGGGTATCGCTTCCGAAAATGCCGGATAATGCGCTTTTATAGGTCAGCGAATAAGTCGGAAATTTGCTTTCAACATACATTTTGGTGTGATTTCGAATCCGATACCGATGTTGAGGTGTGTACTCTAGAACTAACTGATAGGCAAACGTCTGATGATTTCCGAGCTGCCACGACTCAAGTGTATTATTTATAGGGATATTGGGCTGAATCACCTTGTCTTTGTGATCGATAAACGAATAGTTCGAATGATTGCTCAAGGCACTGTTGTCGCTGTAATCGAGGGTTGCATTCAAGTTCAGTCCATTTATCAGGTCACGA
>JBBQXI010000421.1:0-3286 GCA_038209805.1 Bacteroidales bacterium
CTGAAAAAGTACGAGTATGCCAATTTATTCAGGTCATTCAGTCTGCTCCTGATTGTAGCTTTTGCATTGATCAGTTATTTTTTCAGACATCAAGATTATACTTTTCTGACCTTTCTTTTTTCATCTGTATACCTCAGTTACACCCTAATCCGAAACAAGTTTAAGCCATACATTACCAATTTTTATTTCGCTTTTTTGGTCTCTTTAATTCCCTTTTTGGTAGTCAACGGAATTCTGACTTCGCTACCGGTTGTGAAATATAATCCGGCACATATTATGAATATCCGAATCATCAATATTCCTCTCGAAGATTTTTCGTACCTATTCCTGATGCTTTTAATGGTAACTACCATTTACGAAACACTCAAAGAAAGCAGGTATTACTAGCAAATACTGGTAATTATTGATTTGAACATTGAAATTCAAGCAAAGAATTCTCGGTTGATCGGCAAACTAAATGGTTTAAATTGCGATATTTATTCTGATGAAGAAATTAAAGATTGAAATACAAGTTACCGTTTTAACTATCTGCATTGCAGTTGCAGTAGTTGTTTCAGGATATCTGGCTTATCAGAGCCTTTCCAAGATTGTGGATACCATACACAAAGAAGCCCGTCCCGATCTCAAATTAATCCTGATTAAAGTTATTGCTTCCGATTTAGGTGAAGTTGAAAACAACATCCGCCTCTATAGCCTGACCAGCAATTCATCATTTTTACGTTCGTATCGGCAACTTGGTGATTCCATCCAGAGAAAACTAAAAACGCTATCCAATTATTCAGTTCCTGGATCCGAAGAAATTTCTCATATCGATTCAATCGCTTTACTTGCCAACCACAAATTACGGGTATGGGATAAAATAAGAGCCCTGCACCGTTCAAAAACAGATGCGCACAATTCATTTTCGAACCTATATTCAAAAATTGATACGGTCATTATCCAACCCGACACCATAAGGTTTAAGCCTGAAGAAAAGAAAAGTTTTCTCAAGCGATTGTTTGGCAAAAAAGATACAACCACCAAACGACCTGTTATTATCGATAAAAGCAAAGAAAAGGAAATCATAAAGAAGGAAATTGCAGGAATAGAAGAAGAAATTTCCAGTCAGGCCAATCGGCTACAAAGCAATGAAACGGCCTTATTTGAGCAAAACGTCAAGATAACGCAGGAGATCAATCATCATATTAGCAGTATTGAAAATATCGAACAAAAACGGATAGTAACAAAAACTCAGGAAGTTGATTCAATGGCCTCCGAAACCTATCGGGGAATGGCCATTTTCACCATTGCTGCTGTTCTGTTGCTCATCATTATTCTGATCTTATTTTTCAGAAACCTTCAAAAAGACCGGACTTACCAGCAAATTCTGAAAAAAGCCAAAGCAGAAGCAGAGAGTCTGGCCAAAGCCAAAGAAATGTTTGTGGCCACAGTGAGTCACGAAATGCGGACACCGGTAAATGCAATCTACGGACTAACCGAGCAAATGCTTCGGAAAACAGATTCGAAAGAAATGGTTGCAGATTTGAATGTGGTGTACAAATCGGCAGAACACCTGATTGCTCTTGTAAACGACACGCTTGATTTCTCGAAAATTGAATCTCAGAAATTAAAAATTGAACAAATTGATTTTTTGCCTGATGAAATCCTGACAGAAATTCACACCCTGCATAAAGATTCGGCACAGAAAAAAGGAATCGATTTGATCTTCAGAAATGACACGGATAAAAATCTGGTTCTAAAAGGCGATCCAATCCGATTAAAACAAATCCTGATCAATTTGATTACTAACGCCATTAAATTCACTAATTATGGTCGGGTTTCACTTACCATTTCAGGAGAAAAAACTACGGAACAAAACTACCTGTTGCACCTTGAAGTTTCTGATACTGGCGTTGGAATCTCAGAAGATGACCTTAAATTCATTTTCGATGAGTTTGTTCAAGTTGGAGCCGATCTCAACAAGAAACAGCGCGGTGCAGGCCTGGGTCTGTCGATCGTAAAAAAACTGGTCCACCTTCAGGATGGCGAAATTAATGTTGAAAGCACGCCAGGCAAGGGTAGCCAGTTTATTCTGAAGATTCCATACCAATATGGTGATCCGAAGAGCGTTAGATATATTATGCCTGAACATATCCAAATCCCTTCGTGGTTTCGCGAACTTCATTTTCTGATTGTTGACGATGAAGAATTTAACCTTTACCTGATTAAAGGCATCCTAAATAAATGGGGTGTTTCGTTTACCGAAGCCTTTAACGGGCAAGAGGCAGTTGAACTTGTCAAGAAGAACGCTTACGATTTGATTCTTATCGATATTCAAATGCCAATTCTGGATGGATATGAGGCAGCCAACCAGATTTTACAGCATCGTCCATCGTCAAAAATTATTGCTCTGACTGCCACAACCAAATCAGTTGATATTCATAAGATGGAGTCTTCAGGCATTCATGCCTTTATGCAGAAACCTTTTGCCGAATCTGATTTACTCTCTAATATTCTGAAAATAGTACCGCCAGAAGCGGAGAAATCGAGTCAGGAAACAATTTCTCGGGAACCATCAATTGATCTGGACGAATTGGAACGAATGGCTGGTGGCGATACCGATTTTTTTGATGAAATGCTGAGAATTTTCATTCGTTCGAGCGAGGAAGCTATGGTGAAATTTCAGTTAAACCTCCAAGACGCCAATTGGATTGCAATTGCTGAATCGGCCCATAAGCTTGCAGCACCAGCCAAACATTTACAAGCCACAGCGCTTTACAATTATTTAAAGCTACTTGAAAACAGAGCCGAAAATACTCCTCCCGACGAGATAATGAAATTGATTGGATTGATTGATGAGGAAATCAAACACATCAATTCAATCCTAAAACAGAAATTCAAAAAAGAATAAATGTGGTAAATGAAAAATTTATCAAAATGAGAATTTCGAATTCGTTTCAGCTAAAAACTTGCTACCTTGCGGCTTGAAAATTAGAATAGCAAATTGCAATAAACATGTCCGAAAAAGCCTTCAAAATATTTGTAGTTGAAGATGATGAATGGTACAGCCGCTTGTTAGTTCATACCCTGTCACTCAATCCCGACTACGAAATCCAAGCCTTTGGTAACGGTAAAGACTGCCTGTCGAATTTACACCAACAACCTGATATCATCACTTTAGATTACCGGCTTCCCGACATGAAAGGATTGGAAGTCCTCAAACAAATCAAGGAGATTAATGAAGATATTCAGATCATCCTGATTTCGGAACAAATCGACATTGAAGTGGTGGTAACTTTATTGCAAC
>JBBQXI010000422.1:0-3217 GCA_038209805.1 Bacteroidales bacterium
TTAGCCGTCGAACGATAGTTTTTCGAGCGAAGCGGACGCAGCCTTGACTTTTTTTGATTCCTTTTTTGTGTCAAGACAAAAAAGGAATTGGGGGCAAGGGGCAAAGCCCCTCCGATTAAAATAATTAGGTAAGTAACCAGATATTCATATTTTAATTTCATTTCTTTTCCACCGGGTTCGCCGATGGTTATTCCGATTTTATCCCTTCAGGATAATTATTCGACTTTTCGGAGTTTGCTCAAATATATAATATTGATTTAAAGTACTCTCTTATCTAAATTTGTGAAACAATCAGACTTATCTCATTAATGTGATATTTACTGAATGGATAGGACAGCAAATAAATTTTATTGCACAATCTTTTTCTTTCATTTTTTACATAACAACTAAATATCATGCTTAAGGAAAGAGAACCAGTTCTTGAAAAATTAAATGTAGTTTTTCAGGTAATTTTGACCATTTTATGTTTTGATGGTGCAAAATGGTTGACACATGAATTTTTTGTGCCTGTACAAAGTGATCTAACCCAATATAAAACGTTACTTTTCATTATTGTTCCGCTTTGGTTATTAATACTAAACCAGTCGAATTTAGGCAGAATTGGTCGTTTGAAGATGTATTCAGTATTATTTATCGAATACTTAACCTCGATAATTATTGGAAATGTTTTGCTTTATGTCGCCATTGTTTTTTTAGATCTCAATGAAGTATCCAGATTAGTATTAGGTATTTTTGCCATCTTAAATTTAATTGTATTATATTCTTATAAGTTCATTTTATCAGCAACAATGAAATACCTTCGGAGAGAAGGGTTGAATAGCAGATTAATTTTGATTATTGCAGATGAAGATTCAAGTTATTTTATTGACCGGTTGGTTGAAACTAAAGATTGGGGATATCGGATATGGGCAATTATGACTGATGATGATGTTATTAAATCTAAATATGGCAATGAATTCCACATAATACCATGCGCAAAGGATCTTTCTGAAGTAATTGATAACAAGTCAATTGATGAAGTATTTTACTGTAAAAGCTCATTAGAACAAAATGAAATTCAGAAGTATATCTATTCATGTGCAGAAGTCGGAGTTGTTTTTCGAATGCAATCGTTATTACTGAACTACATAAAGATGCAATCGACACTCTCATTTTTAAATCAAATGCCATTTTTAACCTTTCGAAATACACCCGATAATTATCTGGCACTAAAATTTAAAGTACTGCTCGACTATATAATCTCCATTTCGGTTCTCATGATTTTATCGCCAATCATGTTGGTTATCGCATTTTTGATAAAACTGGATGGTGGACCGGTGTTTTTTCTCCAAAAAAGGATGGGACTTAATGGAAGAATTTTTGGTTGTTACAAATTCAGAACTATGGTTGTGAATGCAGAAAGCTTAAAAGAATCATTGCTTGCTCAAAATGAACAGGAAGGGCCTGTTTTCAAGATAAAACACGACCCGAGAGTAACTAGAATTGGTCAGTTTTTGCGTAAAACCTCATTAGATGAGTTACCCCAGTTTATTAATGTTTTGAAAGGCGAAATGGCAGTAGTTGGTCCACGTCCACCAATTCCGTCTGAAGTAAAACAATACATACGATGGCAAAATAGGAGATTAAGTATGAAGCCTGGTATAACTTGTATCTGGCAGGTATCTGGAAGAAACAATATACCTTTTGATCAATGGATGAAAATGGATATGCAGTACATCGACACATGGTCATTAAAATTAGATATGATCATCCTTTTAAAGACTGTTCGTGTGGTATTAACTGGTGATGGCCAATAATTAAAATGATGATAGTGTCTTCAGAAAGTCAAACTTAACTCGTTTAAGAATTTAATGAGTATTTTTGGTATATATTTGGTAACCTTTTGAAACAACAAATACTTTTCCAATGAATTTAAATCAACCCAAATTAAGTGTTAAAAACAGTATAACGCTCTTTCTAATTATTTCCATTTCAACACTGTTCTCCTGCCGCAGCAGTAAGGATTTGATTTTTCTGAAAGATGTATCCAATAATGAAATCAACCGAGGTTTGCCCGCTGAGTATATTCTGAAAACTGGCGATGTCTTATATGTCAGTATTAAATCCATAAACCCGGAAGTAAACGTATTGTATAATCCGGAATCAAATATGGAAAATAGCACAGGTCAAGGTTACCAGAAGTACACCACTCCCAGTGGAGCTTACCTTTATGGATTTGAAGTTGATCCGGAAGAAAACATTAAACTTCCGATGTTAGGTAAAATCAACGTCTCAGGCATTTCACTTTCACAGATTGAAACAGTGGTTCAAAAAAAGGTAGATGAATTTCTCAAAGACGCCATTGTAAAAGTTAAACTGCTGAATTTTAAAATTACGGTCTCCGGTGAGGTCCGAAATCCTGGAGATTATTACAATTACAACAATTCAATCACTGTTTTGGAAGCCTTAGCCTTGGCCAATGGAAATACGGATTACGCCACCATAAAAAAAGTGATGGTTATGAGACCAACACCTGAAGGCAGAAAAACTTTCATGTTGGATCTGAGTTCCAAAAGCGTTTATCTGTCTGATGCATTTTATTTGCAACCAAACGATTTTATAATCGTGCAACCCGACAAATACAAAAACTTCCAGTTAAACAGCCAGGCATATTCTCTGGTCTTGTCTTCGCTGTCAGTGCTGATTGCCGTTCTTGGGTTTGTTATTCCGAAATTGTAATTTTTCACTGGTGTCCGGTTAAAATTTAAAAGAAAACGATAGAACCCAATGTTTGCAGCACTTTCAGTCATATTTCGCTCCGATGGAGCTTAAATATCACATTTTGCAATTTTTCTACAAATATTTTGCGACTCTGTCGCTTAAATCCAAGCTGCAGAGCAGCATGATATTTGTAGTCAGAATGTTATAGATAGAACCAGTAAGCTACAGAGTAGCGGAATATTAATGTTAAAAATTTACCGGACAACAGTGATTAATTTTAATGAATGTCCTTATAAATACCTAAAAGAAAGAAAATTGCGATGATAACCTTTGCCGTTGACTTCAGTCAACGGTTAGAAGAAAGACCAACACC
This sequence comes from Bacteroidales bacterium, assembly GCA_038209805.1. Lineage (GTDB taxonomy): Bacteria > Bacteroidota > Bacteroidia > Bacteroidales > Prolixibacteraceae > Aquipluma. Next base: position 3,074 of record JBBQXI010000422.1, read on the forward strand.
CTGGGCTTTAGCCCAAAGAGACTGTGGCTAAAGCCATTGAATTCGAAGATCATTCAGTCCGTCAAACTTCGACTGAGACTTCGGCGTGAGCTCAGTCGAAGTCTCAGTCGAACGCTAAAGCAGACGGCAAAGGATATCTTAGGT
>JBBQXI010000423.1:0-3119 GCA_038209805.1 Bacteroidales bacterium
CTGGTATTGGAAAGGGTGACCCGGTGATGCTCATCCTAAAACGACGCTATGAATTTTGGTTTTGCATTCTGGCACTTCATAAAATTGGGGCGATCACCATTCCTGCAACTCATTTGTTAAGTCCGAAGGACATTGTTTACCGAAGCAATGCGGCTGATATTAAGATGATTGTTTGTGTTCCAGAAGCGGAAGTTATCCGTCATGTGGAAGAAGCTGAGGAAAAATCGCCGACACTAAAAGTCAAAGCATTGATTGGAGAAAATCGCGAAGGTTGGCTCAATTTTAATTCCGGAATGGAAAGTAGTTCCGAAGAATTTGTTCGCCCACAGGGAGATAAAATGCCTATAAATGAAGATATAATGCTTCTTTATTTTACTTCAGGAACGACTGGCATGCCCAAAATGGTAAACCACAACTACATTTATCCGCTTGGCCATATTCTAACGGCAAAATATTGGCAAAATGTTCAGGATAACGGATTGCATTTTACAGTTGCCGATACAGGCTGGGCCAAATCGGCCTGGGGAAAATTGTATGGGCAATGGTTGTCGGGTAGTGCCGTGATGACTTACGATTTCGATAAGTTTGTTCCAAAGAACTTAATGGAAGTGATTGAAAAATATAAAGTTACAACATTCTGTGCTCCGCCTACCATTTATCGCTTTCTGATCAAGGAAGACCTGACTAAGTTCGACCTTAGCGCTCTGAAATATTGTGTGGTGGCTGGTGAACCATTGAATCCTGAAGTGTATAAGCAGTTTTTGGATGCAACCGGAATTAAATTGATGGAAGGTTACGGGCAAACCGAGCTGACGGTTGCTTTGGCAACTTATTCGTGGATGGAGCCTAAGCCTGGATCGATGGGAAAACCTTCGCCTGGCTATCATATTGATTTGGTTGATGACGAAGGAAACTCGTGTGAGGTTGGAGATGAAGGCCAAATCATAATTTATACCGATCAAAGTCGTCCGGTTGGTATGTTTAATGGATACTATCGAGATGAAGCTTTGAGCCGAAAAGTTTGGCACGATGACATCTATTATACCGGTGATATGGCCTGGCGTGATGAGGATGGCTATTACTGGTTTGTTGGTCGTGCTGATGATGTGATTAAAAGCTCAGGCTACCGGATTGGCCCTTTCGAGGTGGAAAGTGCACTGATGGAACATCCGGCAGTATTGGAATGCGCGATAACTGCGGTTCCCGATCCTGATCGTGGTCAGGTGGTGAAAGCGACTATTATTCTATCGAAAAGCTACACTGCCAGCGACGAATTAGCCAAAGAGCTTCAGGAACACGTAAAAAAAGTGACTGCGCCCTACAAATATCCTCGTATTGTTGAGTTTGTAACCGAATTGCCGAAAACAATCAGCGGTAAAATTCGCCGGGTGCAGATTCGCGAAGAGGACGGGAATGAATAAGTATTCAGTTTTCAGTCTCAGTTTTCAGAATTACAAGCACTGAGACTGGAAACTGCGACTGAACACTTTTTAAACTACCTTTGGAGCGAATTAAAATTTTCGAATAGTGACTTTTCAGGAATTAAATTTAAATACTCCGCTGCTGAATGCCTTGAATGATCTGGGTTTTACGACTCCAACACCCATTCAGGAGAAAATATATCCAGTGGTTATGTCGGGTCGCGATGCAGTTGGTGTAGCGCAGACGGGTACAGGTAAGACTTTTTCGTATTTGGTGCCTATTCTTCGCCAACTTAAATATTCCGATCAGAAATATCCAAGAATATTGGTTGTTGTTCCAACTCGCGAGTTGGTTTTACAGGTTGTGGGTGAAGCTGAAAAGCTGGCAAAATATATGAACGTCAGGGTAATTGGTGTGTATGGCGGAACGAATATCAATACACAGAAACAAGTTGTCTTTGATGGTGTTGACATTTTAGTAGCTACTCCTGGTCGCCTGGTCGATTTGGTGATGACTGGTGTTTTACGCCTGAAAGCCATTCAGAAACTGGTGATTGATGAAGTTGATGAAATGCTGAATCTGGGATTTCGTCCTCAATTGATGAGTTTCATGGACAGTTTGCCTCAGCGTAGGCAAAATCTGATGTTTTCGGCCACTTTGACTGAAGAAGTCGCAGCTTTGATTGATAGCTACTTTTACGAGCCAATTACCGTTGAGATTGAAAATCAGCGTACTCCGCTCGAACAGATTACTCAATATTTCTATTCAGTACCGAATTTTTTCACTAAAGTAAATTTGCTTGAAAATCTGCTTGCCAGTCAGGAAGAGTTTTCCCGCGCATTGATTTTTGTTTCCAGCAAACAGTTTGCCGATCGGGTTTTCGAACTTCTTGATCCAATTTATCCGGAGCAGATTGGCGTTTTACATTCCAATAAATCACAAAATCTTCGGATTAACTCATTGGAAAAGTTTAGAAACGGAACTTTCCGGATGCTGATTGCAACTGATGTTGCTGCCAGAGGTTTAGATATTTTGGATGTTTCGCATGTTATTAATTTTGATGTGCCTGATATTCCAGAAGATTACATTCACCGCATTGGCCGCACCGGAAGGGCAGAAAAGACCGGAATTGCCATCACTTTTGTGAATGAACCGGAAATGAAACACTTTGCTGAAATTGAAGTGTTCATGAACCGAATCATGGAGGAAAAACCATTGCCTTTGGATTTGAAAATTTCGAATGTTTTTACTGACGAAGAACGCCCGGTGCTTTTTGATAAGGAATATTTAGGCAAATCGAATGCCATAACCGATTCGCAGGGCGCTTTTCACGAGAAGAAAGAGAAAAATAAAAAGGTTAATCTGGGTGGTCCAGGAGAGCGGAATCCACGAAAAACAAAATCACGGAATCGTGGAGTCGAACGCAAACGAGCAGCGAAAAAATAATAAGCAATATTGTTGATTTTAGTTCTTGAGCAGCCTAATAATATTTAACGCATTGTGGTGGTTTGAAAAAGCGTCTTCGAGTATTAATTTGCGTTTTTCAATTTCTTCTGAAGTAAAATCCATCTCAAACAACTCATTAACACAATCAGTCATTTCTTTGGGTGTGTCAGCCTGATGACAAAGGTGTTCCAGCCCTGTTTTATGGATCATCGGTTGATTGGCAATGCAAAAACGTGCGGAGAAGAGTGACG
>JBBQXI010000424.1:0-3096 GCA_038209805.1 Bacteroidales bacterium
ACCATACTCTGCCGGAATTGATCCTTTGAACAGATTCGCATCTCGAATGGCTTCCGAATTGAAAACTGAGAAAAACCCCAATAAGTGTGAGGCGTTGTAAACCGGAGCTTCATTGAGCAAAATTAAGTTTTGATCGAGTCCGCCGCCTCGAACATAAAAGCCGGTATTTCCTTCACCTGCCTGCTTTACGCCAGGCATCAACTGCATGGTTTTAATCAGATCGCGTTCTCCAAAAAGCACTGGTATATTTTCAATTTGCTTTGGATTAATCTTTACGTTTCCCATTTCCATTGAAGCAATATTCCTGTCAGCGCGTTCTCCGCTTACTTCAACATTTTCAAGCTCATAACTTAGGACATCCATCTTAAAATTTATAAGTTGATTGGAATGAAGACTAAGCGGAATAAGCTGATTCGCGTAGCCCATTTGCCTGATATTTATAGTGTAATCGCCTTCAGGAATTGATAAGGAATAGAAACCATAGGAATTACAAACCGTAGTATAGTTGGTGTTTTGGATAGTAACGATGGCGCCAATCAAGTCTTCGCCGTTCGAAGCATCCGAGATGGTTCCACTTACCGTATATTTTTGTTGCGCGAATGCTCCAAAGCTAAGCAAAATGATGCTGAAGACAGATAATATGCGGCAGAAAACCATAGATTCAGAAATAGGTTTTAAATATAGGTTTATTCCGTTGTATGTCTGTTTCACCCTACAATAAATATTGTATTTTTAACACTCTTAAACAATCAGTAATGAACAATACGATCAGTTATACGCTTCCGGCGCGGTTTAAGCAAATTGTTGCAAAATTTGGAACCTATCCTTCTCTTTCTTTGGTGGGTGAAAAGCCATATACCTATACCGAATTAAATCAGAGAATCGAAGCACTGATCAGGCTGCTTGAAGATTTGGGTCTGCAATCCGGTGATAAAGTTGCGATTCTAAGTACCAATATGCCCAATTGGGGAATAGCTTATTTTGCCATTACTTTTATGGGAGCCGTTGCGGTACCGCTTCTACCCGATTTTACAGTTTCTGAGATTGAAAATATCATCAATCATTCTGAAACGAAAGCCATCTTTATTTCTGAAAAACTGGTGACAAAACTAGATCAGTTGAAGGCGAATACATTGATTCACCAGATCAGTATGGAGGACTTCAGTGTTTTCAAAACGTCTGTTGATGCGGCGGTTTATCATCCTGAACTGAAACCGTCCAATCGGTATGATATTCAGGAAGACGATTTAGCTGCGATCATTTATACTTCAGGTACAACCGGCAATCCGAAAGGTGTAATGCTGAGCCATAAAAATATTTCGATCACCGCAGAACAGGCTTTGTGCGTCAGGCCAGTGAATGAAAATGATCGCTTTCTTTCGATTCTCCCATTGTCGCACACCTACGAGAATTCCTTAGGTTTTGTGATGCCTATGCTTTGTGGATCTTCTGTTTATTATCTTGGGAAACAGCCAACCCCATCGGTTCTACTTCCAGCGTTACTTGAAGTAAAGCCTACTATGATATTTGCCGTTCCGCTGATCATCGAAAAGATTTACCGGAATCGAATTCTTCCGGCTTTTACAAATAAATGGACGATTCGCCAGTTGTATAAAGTGCCTTTTATCAGGAAGACGCTAAACAAATTAGCAGGTAAAAAATTAATGGAGACCTTTGGTGGAAAGATTGAATTCTTCGGTATTGGCGGTGCAAAACTCGACCGTAAAGTCGAACAATTCCTGATTGAAGCCAATTTTCCGTACAGCATTGGCTACGGATTAACCGAAACGGCACCGCTTTTGGCTGGGATGAAAACATATGCTTTCCGTCTGCAATCGACCGGTCCGGCAATTACCGGCGTTGAACTGAAAATTAATAATCCGGATGCGAAAACCGGTGAAGGCGAAATATGGGCCAGAGGAGCCAATGTGATGAAGGGTTATTACAAGGAACCTTTATTGACAACTGAGGTAATTACTCCGGATGGATGGTTTAAAACAGGCGATTTGGGCGCTTTCGACAATGACGGGTACTTGCATATCAGAGGCCGGTTAAAAAACATTATTATTGGGGCTAGTGGTGAAAATATTTATCCTGAGGAAATCGAATCGGTCATCAATGAATTTCCTGATGTGCTTGAATCGTTGGTTGTTCATCAGAAAGGAAGGTTGGTTGCTCTGGTACATTTGAACATGGAAGAACTGCAAGCCAAATATTCGGAACTGCTTGAGAAAGGTTCTCAACAGGCTGAACAAAAAATGAATGAGGTCTTGAAAGAATTACAAAACTACATTAACGAAAACGTAAATAAGTTTTCGCAGGTACAGTTGGTAACTATTCAACCCGAACCTTTTGAAAAGACTGCTACTCAAAAGATTAAACGTTTTTTATACAATTAGCCACAAAGGCACGAGGACGAGTTTAAGGAAACACGATACTCCCAATTTAACTTTCTGCTCTGCTTGTCACCCCGATGAATATCGGAATGATAAGTCTCTGGCGATAAATCAATACCTGTTCATTTTGACGGAAAACAAGACAGCAGCTTGCAGTTAGCGGTTCGTGGTTCTTGTATCTTCGTCATTTGCGTATTCCAGAATGTCACCAGGCTGACACTCTAAAGCAATACATATAGCTTCTAAGGTGCTAAAACGGATTGCTTTTGCTTTTCCGGTTTTTAAAATGGAAAGATTAGATAGCGTCAATTCCACTTTTTCTGAAAGTTCGTTTAGTGACATTTTTCGCTTTGCCATCATTACATCTAAGTTCACAATTATAGGCATGGCTTATACGGTTAGGTCGTTTTCGTTTTGGATTTCAACTCCTCTTGAAAAAATAGTCGCAATTACATAGATTACTGCCGCCATTAAAATATAAGCCTGACTGTCGGCCCAAAACTGGTTGAGCATGTCGATTTCAAATCCATAATGCTGTATACTTTTGGCTGTTTGTTGGGCTAGGTAACTTATGAGTCCTATGGATAGCGCGTAGTAACTAATGTTTTTAATCTGACCGGCAACATAGGTGTCGAATGGTTTTGACAAATTAAGTTTGTGTAAAAGCATAATGACAACATAGAATAGGCATGCCTTCAAA
>JBBQXI010000425.1:0-3053 GCA_038209805.1 Bacteroidales bacterium
AACGGTTCCGGAGTTTGTTTGAAGACCTAATGGTTTATCGGTTATCACTACATAGCGGTCAACTATGGTGTAAGCTAAATTGTCACTCTTCAAAATCTTTTCAAGAACCCGTTCCAACTGTTCATCTTTCGAGTCGATCGACACAATGGCGTCCGGATTCAGTTTCGATTTTGAATAGGCAAACCTGAACTCTGTTTGGTTCTCAATTACACTGAACAACTGTCCAATCGTAATCTGTTTAAACTTGAGGTTCAACTTCTCCAATTTTGCTGGATCGCTTCAGGAGGAAAACATGGCTGTTTCCGGGATGAAAATTTAGATGTTCTTGAAGGTCGTAAGATTGTTCTATTTCCCGATTTAGGTGCGTTTGATCAATGGAATCTCAAAGCAAATCACATGCAGGAGCTTGGATACAAAGTTGAAATATTCGATTATCTGGAGCGGAATGCGTCAGCCCAACAACGCAGGGAAGGTTATGACATTGCTGATTTTCTACTTCAGGTTCAACCGAAAGAATCCAATCTTCAAATGATGATAAACAAAAATCCACTACTCAAAAATCTAATTGATCACTTCGATCTGGAATTAGAGCAGAACTCTCCAAAAATTTCAGCAACTCAATCTTACATACAAAAACAAAAAGGAATAAGACTCTGATTAGATCATTTGCTGATCTTATTTTGTGTGGGCAGCAAGTTTATGTTTTGGTATGACCAAAACTTTTGCATCCCGCTGGTCTAAATTATAATTCTCAAAAAAATGGAAAAAAAATCAATTCAAAATAAAGGCGGAAGACCTGAAAAAATTCCAGGACTAAAGAAAAGTTACCGGGTAAATGTAAAGATGGCAACCGTAGAATATTACACGCTCAAAGCCAAAGCGCATGATGCAGGAATAAGCATCAGTGAATGTATGCGACGGTGTATCAAAAGCAGTGTTATTCAGCAAAGGCTCTCTCCTGAAATGCATGATTTTATCCGAAAACTATGTGGCATGGGCAACAATCTGAACCAGATTTCCCGCAAAGCCAATGGTCAGGGGTATCGGAATGCCAGAACCGAATATCTGCATCTGGCTGATAAGATTGATAATCTTTTAGACCGTATCCGAGATGATAGCTAAAATAGTCAAAGGACAAGGATTTAAGGGAGTGGTCAATTACATCCTAGATCAATCCAAAGGAACAGAAATTCTAGATAGTGATGGAATAAGGCTAAAAAGTCCTGAAACTATAATCGAAAGCTTAATATCCCAGGCTGGAATGAACCCTCGTTTAAAGAAACCGGTTGGCCACACCTCTCTCGATTTTTCTGCGCAGGATAAAGAAAAACTTACCAATGATGTAATGGTCCAAATAGCCAGAGATTATATGAGCCAAATGGGAATTAAAGATACGCAGTATCTAATTGGACGTCATTACGACAAGGAACATCCGCATATTCATCTGGTGTTTAATCGGGTTGATAATAATGGACGAACTATCACTGACCGAAATGACCATTTTCGAAGTGAAAAGATTTGCAAAGATTTGACACAAAAGTACAAACTGTACTTTGCTCAGGGGAAAGAAAATGTGAAGGAACATCGTTTGCGTGAGCCGGACAAAACCAAATATGAAATCTACAATTCACTGAAACAGACTGTTCCGAAATGTCAAAATTGGGATCAGTTAATTTGTGAACTAAAAGGTCAAAATACTGGTGTTTCCTTCAAAAACAAAGGCAAAACGGATGAAATTCAGGGAGTAATTTTTGAGAAAAATGGATACACGTTTAATGGTTCAAAGGTTGACCGACAGTTCAGCTACTCAAAAATTAGCCAGCAGTTAAAATTTAATGAACAGAAATTGCAGCAGTCGGACCCTAAAAGCAAGATTACTCATTATGAGAAACTTCCTGACACCAAAATTTTAAATGACTTATTTGATACAATGATAAGACAATCCTATGACATCGAAACGAAAGATGATCTGGCAGCTATCCGGAAATTCAAAAAGAAAAAGAAAAAAGGTCTGAGACGATGACAAAAAATAAACTATGGCAAATAATATTTCAATGATCAGCCTGATGTTTGAGGAGATCAAAAACCTGCTTATATCGATTGAGAAAAAACTTGAAGCAAATAAAGTTTCAAGTGAAAGGACTATCCCGAAAGAAACAACGGATGCTACGAACCCAACTGGGAGTGTTGATCATCAGAAACTGGATCAGATCATCAAATTTATATTGGCTTATTTGAAAGCATCAGACCAAAAGATTAGCCAGGTGAACAATACGATCAGTGAATCAGAAAGGCATGTTCTATCTCAAATGCAGGATATCAAAAGGTCGATTGAAAACCAGAAAACAGAATCATCGGTTCGTCATTATCATGTTATTGATCTGAAATCTTCTAAAGTAGTCGTTGCAATTATTTTCTTGAAGTTCAAAGAATTCATATAGTAATTCTCTTCGTCACCATCAGCAATTCCTATTTTTTGTAATTTGTCGCACTTAAATTATTAGATTTGTTATTTATATATTGAATATGGACATTCATTCACTCGCAATCTTTACCAGCCTCAGTAACCTTATTCAGGTTATTGCGCTTTTTATGCAATACCGAATTGATAAGACCCATAAAGGAATAGGTTGGTGGGCACTGGCAAGTGCATTATTTTCAGTGGGCTTTTTGTTCAATTTTTTACGTGATATTCCTACTTTGAGAAATATCTCTATTGCAGCAAATAATATTCTTTTTATTTCGGCTATGTATATGTTCTATTGGGGAATAGTTCTTTTTTTCAATAAAAAAAGAAGACATGGCTGGCTTTTATTTTTTAGCAGCGCGATAGTGCTAATTGCAATCATCTTTACATATTTTAGCGATAACTTGTTTTTACGAAGGATAAATCTGTCTATAGGAGTTTTGGTAATTTCATTTACAATTGCCCGATTTATTTATAACAATAAAAAGGTAAGTTTCCATACTTCATCCAATTTTTTGGTAATCATATTCTCCATGTTTAGCTGTCTTTTTGCATTTCGTTTTTTGCATGCTTTGTTTGATTCGCC
>JBBQXI010000426.1:0-3038 GCA_038209805.1 Bacteroidales bacterium
TTGGGCAATATTGATAAACTGACCGAAAAGCTTTCTGGTATTGATGTGGTTATTAGTTTGGCTGGCGCACCAATTCTGACAAGATGGACAAAGGCCAATAAAAGTGAAATTATCAGGAGCAGAATTGATTCAACTCAAAATATTGTACATGCAATCAACCGATTGCCGATAGCAAGCAGACCTGGTTTGTTTCTTTCGGCTTCAGCTATTGGAATATACTCACCAAATATGGCACACACGGAGGAAAGCACCTCTTTTTCAAACGATTTCGTCGCCGAAGTAGTTAAAAAATGGGAAAACGCGTCGGGTGATTTAAATCCGGATGTTCGTAAAGTAATTTTCAGAATTGGGTTGATTTTGGGGAAAGAAGCCAAAACCATTCGTAGTCTTGTTTCAGTAATTAAATTGGGAATTGGCGGAAAAATTGGAAGCGGGAAACAGCCTTTCCCATTCATTCATATTGCTGATGCCACCCGTTCCATTCTCTGGAGTATCGAAAACAAAAATGCACGGGGAATCTACAATCTTGTGGCGCCTGATAACATCGACAACAAAACCTTCACCAAAACTTTGGCCAAATCTTTAAATCGGCCTGCAATTTTTACTGTTCCTGAATTTATCCTGAAATTCGCACTAGGCGAAGCTTCAGCTCTACTTCTTCAAAGCCCTCAGGTTTATCCGAAACGATTATTAAATGAAGGTTTCACGTTCAACTTTCCGGATATCCGTTCAACGATTAACGAAATTACTCAGTAAAACTTTAATTCCTGACCTAATTCATTTGTAATACCATCTCAGGAATTGCATTTCAACAGAAAAGCCACCACAAACCTTTTTCAAATATTTTAGGTCTTCGTAGATGTAAACATATATATGTTGACATAAGATATTGCATAACATCTAAAGTATTGATTTCTAATGCGAAAAATGATGGAATTTTTAAATCAAATTCTTTAATTTTCGAAGAACTATCAAAAATCAATTCTATGACAACCCAGACAACGGTGGAATTTCAAGATTGTAAAGGGAATCAGGTTCATGAAAACGAACTTTATGAGCGATTACTAATTATTGTAAAATCGCAACGAACTGTACCAGGGGCTTTGATCCCAGTTCTACAAACTGCTCAAAATTTATTTGGGTATCTTCCTGAAAAAGCATTACGCATGGTCAGCAAAGAATTGAAGTTACCCTATAGCGAAGTTGCTGGAGTCGTGGGTTTCTATTCTTACTTTTCAACTACACCCAAAGGCAAACACACTGTTCGTGTTTGTTTGGGAACAGCTTGTTATGTTCGAGGTGGACAAGAGGTGCTAAAAGCAATGACAAAAGAACTTGGGATCGGTGTTGGAGATACCACGCCAGACCGTAAATTTTCGCTGGAAGTTGGGCGTTGCTTCGGAGCCTGTGGATTGGCGCCCGTTGTAATGGTTGGAGATGAGACTTTCCAGCGTGTGAGCCCTTCAAAAGTAAACGACATCCTCAATAGTTTCGATTAAAAAACACATCAAACATCTTTCACATCAATAAATTGACCTTCCATTTGAAAGAACATTGAAAAACGTAATCTTATGCAAAAATTAAATACACCTGAAAATTTCGATCATTATTTTCAGGAAATTCATGAGCAGTATACAGAAGAATATCACCGTTATAAAGAAATCATTCAAATTTGTGTCGGCGGTGGATGCATTGCCTGCGGTTCGCTGAAACTCAAAACAGAACTTGAGAAAAAGCTTCTCGAAAACCATTTGGAAGACAAATTTCTTGTAAAAGGAACAGGCTGTTTAGGTCCCTGTTCAAAAGGACCTGCCGTTTTACTGAAGAAGTCGGATAATTTTTATGAAAACGTCCAAGTTGGTGACGTGGAAGAGTTTGTCGAAAGTCATTTATTAAATGGCATTCCGATCGAACATTTGTTGCATCACAGCGAAGAAGACGGAAAGCCGATTCCTCAAAGTCGCGACATAAAACTTTTTAAAAATCAAAAGAAAATCGTTCTCAGACGCTGTGGCACCATCGATCCGGAGAAGATTACTGATTATATTGCTTCAGGTGGGTATGTTTCACTGAAAAAAGCACTTACCGAAATGACTCCTGAAGAAATCATCGAACAAATGAAGATTTCAGGATTGCGAGGCCGCGGCGGAGCGGGTTTTCCAACATTCATGAAATGGGGATTTGCAAAAAAAGAAGTCGCTGATCAAAAATACATTCTTTGTAATGCCGACGAGGGCGACCCTGGTGCATTTATGGATCGCAGTATTTTGGAAGGCGATCCGAACAGTGTCATCGAAGGAATGGTAATTGGCGCTTATGCCATTGGCGCATCAAAAGGATTTGTATATGTCAGAGCTGAATATCCGCTGGCAGTTGAACGATTGAATAAAGCCATTGATGATGCACGTGAACTGGGATTACTTGGACAAAATATTTTAGGAACAGATTTCAATTTCGATCTTGAAATCCGTATGGGTTCCGGAGCCTTTGTTTGCGGCGAAGAAACTGCCCTGATGGCTTCTATAGAAGGAAAGCGGGGCGAACCAAGACCGCGTCCACCCTTCCCTACTACCTCCGGTCTATGGGGAAAACCGTCTGTTTTAAACAATGTAGAAACCTTCGCCAATGTTTCTACAATCATCGAAAAAGGCGGGGAATGGTTTGCACAGTTTGGTACCGGAAAAAGCAAGGGGACCAAAATATTTGCATTAACAGGCGCCATCAAAAATTCAGGATTATATGAAGTTCCGGTTGGCACTTCGCTTGGCGACTTGATTTACGATATTGGAGGAGGAACCAGCAGCGGAAAACCATTTAAAGCTGCGCAAATTGGTGGTCCTTCCGGCGGTTGTATTCCCAAACAACATTTAAGTGTATCGCTCGATTATGAATCGCTAAACGAGCTGGGTGCCATCATGGGCTCTGGTGGCCTGGTGGTTATGGACGAGGACTCCTGTATGGTTGATGTGGCCAAATTCTTCCTTGACTTTGTTCTTGAAGAGTCGTGTGGAAAATGCACTCCTTGTCGAGTTGGCACC
>JBBQXI010000427.1:0-3033 GCA_038209805.1 Bacteroidales bacterium
GGCCAGATCGCCACTGATTTGCTCCATCTTTTTTTCACTTAACGGATAGATGAGCATAAAGCCAACTCCCAACAAGGTTCCAATTGCCGGATAGAAACTCAACATCATCCGGATACCGTTTTGTGCAGTTTCGGTTTGCGCCACATTCGCCTGAAATCCGTAGAATCCAAGTAACCAGCCAACCAGCGCTCCTCCAATGGTCCAGCCGAATTTTTGCGACATCGACGAAGCTGAGAACACAAGTCCGGTAGCACGGCGCTTGGTTTTCCATTCCGAATAATCGGCAGCATCGGCATACATCGACCAAATCAGCGGGAAGGTAATTCCGGCGCAAATACTGATCAGGAACTGCATCACGAAAATTAAGGTCGTATTGTTTTTATCGATAAAATAAAAGTAGAAACTGAAAACAGTTGCCAGAAGCATGGCCGAAAGGAAGGTATTTTTCTTGCCCAGCCAGTTCGAAACTGGAATAGCCAACACCACACCAACAATATTGGCTGCCTGTCCGAGTACGAAATAGAAACTACTGATGGAATCGATTTTCGATCCGAACAGAGTCATCTGAAAGGCTTCCTGTTTAGGGATGTAATAGGTAAAATAATACATCGCTGCTCCATCGCGGATGGAATTAAAAAAGATGGAAGCTATTCCGGCGCCCAGCAAAATAAACCAGGGACGGTTCACCCAAAGGTCTTTCAAATCGTGCTTCAGCGAAGTTTTTTCAGTAATTGGCTTAACACGCTCGCGAGTCCACGAAAAAGTAAACCAAAAGAAAATGATCGCTATAATCGCAAATACAACAGTTGCCATTTGCCAGCCGAACTGCAAATTAGGTACTCCGCCACCCATGTTGCTGAAAATATCGGAGAGCGGTTTGGCCAGTGCCAATACAAGTAAACTTCCTCCAAAAGCAAAAATAAAACGGAAAGTAGCCAAACTGGTTCGCTCTTTTCCATCCGACGACATAACCCCCATTAACGAAGCATAAGGAACATTGATGAGAGAATAGACCATCATCATTAACGAATAGGTAATGTAGGCATACATAATCTTTCCTGTCATTCCGAAATCAGGAGTAGAAAATGTAATTACGCCCATAATTCCGAAAGGAACCATGACCCAAAGCAGGTATGGCCTGAACTTTCCCCATTTGGTTTCGGTACGGTCGGCCAAAATACCTACAAATGGATCGAAAGCCGCATCCCAGATACGGGTAACCAAAAACATGGTTCCGACTACAACCGCCGAAATGCCAAAAATATCGGTGTAAAAAAACATGAGGTACATCGAGAAAAGTTTCCAGAACATCGACGAAGCGGCGTCGCCAAAACCATAACCGATTTTTTCCTTCAGGTTTAGCTTTTGAATTGTCATTGTATGAGTTTATTTTTAGTTAGGTTGAACTTTAATTGTTGCGAGTTCCGGGATACGAGTTCCGAGTTAATTTAACCCGCAACTCGTATCTACTTCTTCTCCAATATAGCTATATTCTTTGCAATCTGCGTTTTCAGGATTTCTACTGAAGCGGCTGAGCGATAGCCATCAGAAGGCGAATTCAGGCAATAATCGACCAACTTATCGACAGTTGAAGTTGCCACGTGCATTCGGGTATCGGACGAAGCGTAATAAAGAAAAACAGTTCCGTCTTCATCGGCAATCCAACCATTGGTGAAAAGGACATTCGACACATCGCCGATACGTTCTTCGCCAATCGGCCCCATCAAATGGCCGGCAGGCTCGGCAATCAGTTTCGAAGGATCTTCCAAAGCCGTCATGTACAAATAAATCACATAGCGTAATCCGGCGGCACAACCACGAACTCCATGCGCCAGATGCAACCAGCCTTTGTCGGTTTTGATCGGATGCGGGCCTTCGCCGTTCTTCACTTCCTTGATGGTATGGTAGTAGCGGAAATTGATGATTTTTTCTTCTTTGATTTCAGCATTGGTCACGTCGTCAATCAGCGCCCAGCCAATGCCACCGCCACTTCCGGCATCAATAAAACCATCCTGAGGGCGTGTGTACAATGCATATTTCCCGTCAACAAATTCGTTATGAAGCACCACATTGCGCTGCTGACTTTTGGTTTTCAGATCCGGAAGACGTTCCCAGGTGACCAGATCTTTGGTACGAACAATACCAGCAGCAGCAACTGCTGATGACAAATCGCCCGGCGCTGCATTTGGATCTTTGCGCTCTGAGCAGAAAACACCATAGATCCAACCGTCTTCGTGAGCCGTTAAACGCATGTCGTAAACATTGGTGTCCGGAATATCGGTTTCAGGAATAGTTACCGGATAATCCCAAAATCGGAAATTATCGATTCCGTTGGGGCTTTCGGCAATGGCGAAGAACGATTTGCGGTCGACACCTTCCACACGAACCACCAAAATGTATTTACCGTTCCATTTGATTGCTCCGGAATTCATGGTCGCATTCATGCCGATGCGCTCCATTAGGAAAGGATTGGTCTGCTTGTCCAAATCGTACCGCCAGATTACCGGAGTATGGGCAGCAGTCAGAATCGGATTTTTATATCGATCGAAAATACCATTGCCATTTTTAACCTTTTTGTTTTTAGCCGACAATAATTCTTCGTGCTTGTCGAGCAGCTTATGAACCTTCTTTTTGAAATTCGATGCCATGATTTAACTATTTTGAGTTTCTTCTATTCCATTCAACTGAAAATCAGCACTACAAAATAAAAATAAAACCTGTCGATTGGTTAATACTATTCGGATAAAATATGATACTATTCAGACATTTTACAATGATTCTGTGTTCGTTTATTTCAGAACAAGCTGGTTTATATAGACAAACTAAACAAATACAAAAAATCGTTTTATATTGATTTATTGAATTTTAAATTTCAAAAAAGGAATAAATAAAAGAAATCAAAAAGTAGAATTCAGATCACATACTATTTTAACTAAAATTAGAATAATACGAGGAAAGTAAAAAGGTATAAAAACAAAAAAAGTGTTCATTTCTGAACACTTTTTTGAGCGGGAGACGAGATTCAAACTCGCG
>JBBQXI010000428.1:0-3018 GCA_038209805.1 Bacteroidales bacterium
ATAACCCTATTTCTCCGGATACGAGTAAAAAGCCACTAACATCTAAAACTGATTTGCAATCGCCAATTTTTGGTCATGGATTTCTAATCCCATACAATATCATTGAATAACCCAATTACCGGTTAATTGTAGGTTTTGTTAGAGTTTGCTAGAAAATTAGTATTCATTTCATAAGCTAAAAATTCATTTGATTAGATCTGTTGGTAAAATTTCTGTTGAACATGTTGTATTCTTTAGAATTGAAATATTTAGCTGATATTATCAGCTTTATCTGTAAATACCATATTTCATTTACGGATTCGATAAGTCAGACGAAAATATTCTACTTTTATTCTTTGAAAACCTACATACTTTTCGATGGGCACGAGCAATCAGACAAAAGAGCTTTTTTTATACGAAGAAATGAAACGGGGAAAAGAATACGCCTTTGATTTCTTCTTTAATTATTATTATCCTGGTCTGTGTGTTTATGCTCAAAAGATAATCTCGCTCCCGGAAGAAGAAGCAAGAGATATAGTACAGGATGTTTTCGTTAAATTTTGGAATGACCGTGAAAAATTAGATATTCAGTTTTCTGTTCGGTCATATTTGTTTGTTTCCGTAAAAAACAAATGTTTCGATTTACTACGAAAGAAAAACAGAAATATCAAAGTTCAGGAAATCACCAAAGAGCACGATATTGCCAATGAATCATTTGAAACCTATGTTTTATCGGAACTTGAAACCCTGTTTAATAAAGGTCTGAACAAACTACCCGAACGATGCCGTGAAGTTTTTGAACTGAGTCGGTTGCATGGCCTTAAAAACCGCGAAATCGCTGCGAAGTTGAATTTATCTGAGAAAACAGTAGAGAATCAGGTAACCAAAGCACTCCATATATTAAAAGAAGAATTAAAAGATTATCTGCCTTTGCTGGCTCTCTTCGAGTTTTTTCACTTTCTCAGATAGTTCAGATAGCTTTACTTTAGTTATTTTCTAAAATTGCATGGGGGGTAATTCAAAAGATTACGTCTTATCTAATGTAAATGTACAAGTAAAGTGGAAAACAAGAATTTCATATATAATTTAATTGCGCTGGAAATTACCAGTGGACTGGATAAGCAACAGAGAGACGAGTTGCAATCATGGCTTGAAATGTATCAGGAAAATAGGACTGAATACAATGAAGTAGTCAAAATCTTGACTTATTCTGACAGATTGGTTGCAATGAAGAGTATTAATGCCGATCAAGACTTATTATTAGTCAAGAAAAAACTTAATCGTCAACCTAAGAGCAACTCAATAATCCTGATTTTTCAAAAAATTGCCGCCATCCTAATCATACCTCTTCTCATCTATACTGCTTGGAGTAGCTTCAGTTCGCATGAAATCTCGAAAAAGAATGTCATGATGAAAAGTTCCGAAACCGCTTTTGGCGTCCGTTCGCAAATCCAATTATGCGATGGAACAAAAGTATGGATAAATTCTGGAAGTAAATTAACCTACCCTGAAGAGTTCAGCGGCAATTCACGCGAGGTAAAGTTAGTAGGAGAAGCTTATTTTCAAGTCGAATCTGACAAAGCACATCCATTCTATGTTGATTTAAATGGGTATAAAGTAAAAGCGACCGGAACCAGATTCAATATCTCAAATTATCCTGAAGATAAAGAAATAACAACCTATCTGGAACATGGGAAGGTATCTTTGCTTTCGTCAGCCAATAAAAAGCAGGATGAGCCTGTTTTGCTAAAAGAAAAGGAAATAATTGTCCTGAATAAAGAAGAAAATCAGTATCATATTGATAATACTACTGATGGATATAAATATTTGGGATGGATTGATGGATCGCTGATATTTAAGAATGATAATACTAGCGATGTGGCAGTGCGGCTGGGCAGGTGGTTCAATGCGGAGATTATTATAGATGATGAATTATCAAAAAGCGGATATGTTTTTACTGCAACTTTTAAAAAGGAGTCGCTTGAAGAAGCTTTGAAATTACTATCATACAGCTCACCTATAACTTATAAGATTATTCCGGGAGCTAAGCTTGATAATTCTTCATTCAGCAAACGTAAAGTAATAATCTCAAAAAAGTAAAATATGAAATAAACAAAAAAACCTACTAAAAAAGGGAAGCTGGTAACTCCCCTTTCGAAAAAATCCTGTACGGACAGGACCTTATTAAAGTATAAACTTAATAACTACAAATCTATGAAAAAAAATCATTCCCTTTATGGGAAAGCGGATTCTTATGTCCCGCTTAAAAAAATTATTAGAAAGATGAAACTAACTTTACTAATTGTTTTACTCTCTGTTGTTCAAATCTTTGCAAACAGTGTTTATTCACAAAATACACGGTTTAGTTTAAAGCAAGAAAATACAACAATTGAAAATGTCTTGCGTGTAATTGAAAACCAGTCAGAATATTATTTTTTATACAATGGCAAATTGGTTGACGTTACACAAAAAGTAAGTATTAATACTGAAAACCAAGGTATTGAAAAAACGCTGGATGAACTTTTAAAAAATGCAAATATCGCATTCAAGATATATGATCGCCAGGTTGTTCTATCTCTGGCTGATGGTATCAGCACCGTGCAGCAGCAAAAATCTGTTTTAGGTAAAGTAACTGATTCGTCTGGATCAACCTTGCCCGGTGTTTCTATAGTAGTAAAAGGAACAACAATGGGTGTAATTACCGATATGGATGGGAAATATATACTATCCAAAGTTCCTGAAAATGCAATTCTGGTTTTCTCATTTGTAGGTATGAAATCGCAGGAAATTGCTGTGGGCAGCAAAACTACGATTAATATTTCCCTTGCCGACGAATCGATTGGTATCGAGGAAGTTGTCGCGGTTGGTTATGGAACGATGAAGAAAAGTGATATAACCGGATCAGTAACTTCAGTAAACTCGAAAGATTTTGTGAAAGGTGTTGCAACAAATGCACTTCAGCTATTATCAGGTAAAGCATCTGGTGTAAATATTAGTCAGGCCAATTCTGAACCTGGTGGAAATTTGAATATAAGTATC
>JBBQXI010000429.1:0-2948 GCA_038209805.1 Bacteroidales bacterium
AGGAATGGGGTTCAATCCCTGGGCTACAATAAAATCCATATCGTCCGAAATGAAAGCTGTTGTGTACATACCGGCCATAAAAACACCTCCATACCAGCCATCGCCATCGTTCATGATGTGGCCGGTGCGGTCGCAGATTTCGGAAGCAGTATTGATCATGCCTGGCGACATCATTCCGGCAAAGTCGGCTTCAATCTGAAAATCAATATCATCAGCGTGAGGATTGTTCATCCAGTATCCGGAAGCTGGCGGCATAATTCCGTTCAGTATGTTGTAACGTGCCGCCTGGTTGGCGTGCCACAATTTATAATCGTCATGAGCAAACGAAAGCGCAAATGAATCTGCCGGTGCATCGAGTCCACATCTTTCGAGAACTTCAATAAAAGTGAGGTCCATATATACGTCATCGTACAATCCCGGATCCGATTCAAATATTTCCTTGATATAATCATCGTACCATACCATTGGCTGATAATCCTGAATCATAGTACCTTTAAACTGAAATTCGGTAGGGCCGCCCAGAGTGCATCCAATGGTTTGACCTGCCCAGCCGCCTTTAATCTTGTCTTTGAGCACACTTGCCTGCATAGTAGCTTTTTCAGGAAGTGCTGAAACCTCATTGTGCTTGTTTCCGCATGATGGAGCAAGCATAATAACAGATAGCAGAAAAAGAACAGCTGCAATTATGAGAAGAACATTTAATCTTTTTTTCATGATCGTTTCTATTTGGGGAGATTGCTTTCCGGCTGTTTTTCAGAATAAACCATAATGTCGTTGATACGGATTTCATATTCCGGTTTTGGATTGATCCATTTCAGCCTTACGTTGTGTTTGCCCTCAGTAAGCTGATATTTCCATGCCGGCTCAAGTCTGCGTGAAGTATTTTTCATCGGCAGCTTAATAGTTTCATCCAATTGGCCATCTATGTACATTTCCAGTTTAGCCACGTATGGGTCGTCAGGTTCAGCCAAACCGAAGACTTCTGATCCGACTCTTTTTGAAACGCGATCGATATAATCCTTATCAATTTTCGAATTCTTAACCAGATTCCCATAAAAGATATAACCGTTTCCGACAAAATCGTAGGAGAGTTCATCGGTAAATGATTTATCGAAACGATCACGGAAAACAGGATATGTTTTCTCAAAATTCTGTTCAAACTTTACAGCAACAGGGGTTTCAAAGGGAATTACGATTTTGTCACCTTCAACAGTTCCACCGGATGATTTAATCATTTCGGCTGCATGTTTATAGCTCATTTCATAGGCTTTGTTAAGTGACATATCTGTTCCTTCAAAATCCAAAGGCTCTATTTCCTGGAGTGGCTTTAGCCAGAATGCAGGAATTTTAGAATATCCGAGCATTACACCAAGCACTCCTCCAACAGTAGCCGGGTTACAATCGGCATCCTGACCACAACGGGCGGCTATATCAATTGAACGGGTAAAATCACCTTTCCCGTAAAGTAACCCAATGGTTGCATAAGCGGAATTTATTTTTGCATCGATATCGAACGAAAGGAAAACGCCTTTTGGACATCCAACATCGTTATTCCATTTTTTCTGCAGTTCAAACCAGGTTGCCTGCCAATCGTCAGGATATTGGTTGTGCCATTTGATGACATCAGTAATACAATCATGAAACTTTGTTCCTTCAGGAATAGTTTTAATAGCTTGTTCCACAATTTCTTTAGTGTCGTTTGAAACAAAAGCCATGGAATACATTGCCGAAACATAAACGCCCCCATACCAGCCATCGCCGCTATTCATGATGTGGCCCACACGGTCGGCTATTCCTGTTGCTGAATTCACCATTCCGGGACTCATAAGCCCGATAAAATCGGCTTCGATCTGAAAATCAATATCATCAGCATGAGGATTGTTCTTCCAGAAACCTGATTTTGGAGGCATGATGCCGTTCAGAATGTTGTACCTCGAAGCCTGGTTGGCATGCGCAAGGTGATAAGGTGTAGCTGCCCAATGCATGGCAATTGTATCCATTGAAACATTCATTCCATATTTCTCGAAAACCTCCACAAAATTCAAATCAGTGTAGATATCGTCAAATAAACCCGGTTTTTTATCCCACCAGTATTTTACATAGCCTTCGCGCCAGGGAATATTTTGATAATCAGGGATTATTGACCCCTGGAATTTGAACTCAACCGGGGCACCATACACAACGCCAATGGTTTGACCTGCCCAGCCACCTTTAATCTTGTCCTGCAACTGGTCTTTTGTAAAACTATTTTCTTTCAACGCAGCTTTACCTGCAGTATCTTTCTGTTTACACGAAACGGTGAAAGCCAGTAAAGTAGTTGCGAAAAATGCAATTCCAAGAACTTGTTTTATGGTTTTGTTCATAACGAATGTTATTTTAGTGATAAACGCTGAGTTCAGTTATGGATGTGAATCCGGAAACATTTTTAGTATACTTGTTCCAGTGATCCTGTATCTTGGCATCTCCGATAATGCGGATAGCTTTGGTTTCGACAATAGGGAAACTGATAACAAATTCGGCAAAATGTGGTTGGTAATAAACAATATCAGTAGCCGGAAGTGGGGGATTTATAGAAATTTTTTCAACCGGTGTCCATTTTCCTTCATCGTTCAGGTATTGAACATTAAGAGAAGTAAACCACCCTCCGAATTCCTCGAGGCAGCCGGTATGCAAGGCTATCATGCTGATTTTTTGCGGGGCATTCCATGCATAGCCATAATAATCAACTTTTGGAATTTTTGCTTTGGCAGCAATACTGTAAAAAACAGAGCCTGGCCCTGAGGTTATCCCATCGTTAATAACATCAACATTTTTAGCATACATTGATTTACCGAAGGTGTACCAACACGAATCAAGCACTTGCTCGTTGAGTTCACGAACATTGGCAATTATAGAATCAGCTGTGGGTGCAATATTCGTCCCACGCACCAGCAAATTGAAATCCCGGG
>JBBQXI010000430.1:0-2687 GCA_038209805.1 Bacteroidales bacterium
GTGGTGATCAATTTGCGTCGGCAACCGGTGGTCAGTTTGCTCCGAAACTGGTGTTCAATTTAGTCTGGAATTAGGTGGTCAATTTCACCGTTTTTTCCAATGTGGTGCATGATGAATTCGCCTCTATTGTCAGGGAACGATCTTCGATCGATGTCAACAGAAACCATTGAAATTTTGACTAATAAAGAGCTGATTGCCATCGACCAGGATGCCGCATGTATTCAAGCCGAACGGATTTTAAATGATGGTACAACCGAAGTTTGGGTCAAACCATTAGGTTCAAAAGGTAGCAAATGCAAGGCCATTGCGATCATAAACCGGAGCGACCAGCCTATTGACTATACCTTGAATTTCGACAAGATCGGAATAACTAAAAGCATGAAGGTAAGAGATTTGTGGCTCCATAAGGAGTTGGGGAAAATGAAGGAAAATATGTTTCTGAAATTACCTGTTCATGCCATTGTTGTTCTTAAATTATCATAATCAATTGATATAAATCTCTACTCATTATGAACTCATACAAAAGTTTGCTTCTAGTACCATTAATCTTTAATAGTGTAGCCATTGCTCAGCAGAAGCCAAATATTCTATGGGTAACGATTGAAGACACTTCACCTCAGTTTATTGGTTGCTATGGCAACAAGGACGCGCGTACTCCTGTAATCGATCAACTGGCAAAAGAAGGCGTTCTGTTTACCAATGCTTTTTCAACAGGTACCGTTTGTTCTCCAAGTCGTTCGTGTATCATTACAGGTGTAAAAACATACAAAATGGGAACCGGAAATCATCGCAGCAATTACCCGATTCCGGAGTTTATTAAAGGGTTTCCGTATTATTTACAAAAGCAAGGCTATTATACCACCAATAACAGTAAGACAGATTACAATGTCGCTAATCCAGAAAAGTTTACCAAAGAAGCATGGAACGAAAGTTCAGTAAAAGCTGATTGGGAGAACCGACAACCTGGGCAACCTTTTTTTGCAATATATAACTTCATGGATTCGCATCAATCCCGAACCATGACCGAATCTTACACCTGGTACCAAAAGAATGTGCTGGAAAAACTTAAGGAAAATGAACGTATTGGAGACAATGATTTTGAAATGCCACCTTTTTATAATAACAGCCCCGAAATGCACAAACATTTTGCCAGGGTGTATAATTCGATTAAATTAACTGACAATAAAATTGGAGATTTACTTGCCCGATTGGAAAAGGATCATTTGAAAGACAGCACCATAATCTTTTTTTACGGTGATCATGGAGAAGGCATACCAAGAGGAAAAACCAATGGGATCAACCTGGGCTACCGGGTTCCATTTGTCATTTGGTTTCCTGAAATGTACAAAAATCTTTCACCCTGGGGAACCAGCGGAGCTGTTACTGATGAATTAATCGATTTTGAAGATTTGGCTCCAACAATAATTAGTCTGGTTGGAGGAACTGTTCCTGATTATTTAAAGGGAAGAGTTTTAATGGGAAAAAATCGTTCGAAACCTACCGATCACTTGATTTTATCGGCTGACCGGTCGGACAATGGAATTGATCTGGTACGAAGTGTGACTGATGGGAAATACATGTATTCGCGCAACTTTATGCCATTTATGCCACAAGCAAGATACATCCGATATATGGAAATTGGCGAGATCAAACAGCAGATGCGCAAGGATTTGGCTGAGAATAAACTGAATCCGTTGCAGAAGAGTCTGTTTGAAGATCGTCCGGCTGAATTTTTATACGACATTGAAAACGACATCTGGGAAACCAAAAATCTGGCTACGGATCCGGCTTTCGAGTTAGTTATGGAAAAGATGAGAACTCAATTGAAAACCGAGATACTTCAGGCTCGCGATGTTTTGTTATTACCTGAATACGAAATCGGATTAATTTCTAAAACAACTACGCCATACGAATTCAGAATGACAGATAAAAATTTCCCGGTAGCTGAAATATTTGATGCCGCTTCATTATCCGGATTCCGTGGAAAAGATATTGCTGCCAGTCAGGTTAAAATGCTTGGAAGCAACAATAAAGTTGTCAGATACTGGGCCATTCTTGGATTGCGGTCTCAAAATGCTGAAATTTCAAAATCATACTCCAAACAGATTGCTCAGGCCATGAGCGATTCCTATCCTCCTGTTGCAGTTACTGCAGCCGCAATTGCTTACCAGCAGTTTGGCGATAAAGCAGCAGCTGAAAATCTCAAAAAAATGTGTGCCAGCGATAATATGGACATCGCCCTAATGGCCATCAATTATTTGCTTTATTTAGATAATAAACAACCGTTTATTGAAACGATACGGACAGTACACGGTATGAAGGGAAGAATATACAATGTGACAGCAGCCTGCATGGATTTTCTGGGAAGTATAGGTCTAGTACCTAATAATTCTGAATTCAGGGAATAAGATAAACTTTTAAATCAAAAATAGTGAGGAATTTACTTTTAACTACTACATGTCTGGCAGCAGTTACTTCGTGCTCAACTGCAAAAAAAGAATCACCGGAAGTAAAACTACCTAATATCGTGGTCATTTATCTCGACGACTTGGGTTATGGAGATGTGAGCTCTTATGGCGCTACCGAAATCAAAACTCCAAATATGGATGCTTTAGCTAATGGTGGTGTCCGTTTTACCGATGGCCATGCTACATCAGCTACCTGTACTCCAAGCCGTTACGGATTAC
>JBBQXI010000431.1:0-2664 GCA_038209805.1 Bacteroidales bacterium
GCAGGGGTTGAAAAACACTCGTTGTCAGCCTTGAAAAATATGGATAAACAGTCGAAGGAGTTTATCTTTTATACTGAATTTGAGAAGTTAAGAGACTCCGATGATTTGGTATTCTTTAGAAATTTTAGAAAATCGGCGGCGTATCGGAACTATGAGCTAATGCTAGATTCTGTGGAGCACAAACGTCATGAGGAGTTGAAGAAAATTACGGAATCGGATGATTTTATTAAGCAAGTAGTTTATCTGGACGATAAACAGAAGTGGGAGAAAACAGACGAACATAAAAAGGAGGTTCGGTTTTCTGAATTGAAGAAATTGCCGCAACTGGCTACTTATCTGAAATATCAAAGCTCAAATGCATTTGATTTTTTCAGGAAATGGGACTTGGTTTTTGAAGATCGTTTTAATTCGGGTAATCTTGATCGGGAGAAATGGTTGACCCAATCACATTGGGCAAGTCAAACCTTAGAACGAAATTTTTCGCAGGTTGGCGATTTACATGCATTTTCTGAAGGACGAAATGTGTCGGTTGATTTTGATGTCCTAAAAATTGAGGTTCGGAAAGAAAAGACCCATGGGATGCAGTGGCAAGTTCCTTATGGGTTTGTGGAGCAGGAATTCGATTATTCTTCGGGTATTGTTTCAACCGCCGGAGTTGAGTGGTGGAAGCACGGAATACTGGAAGCCAAAGTGAAATATGAACCATCGAACCATTTGGTCGACGCTATTTATTTATTGGGCGAAGAAACTTCGCCGCAGGTTAATCTGCTTGAAATGGGTGTGCAAAATCGAATGGGTATGCTTACCAAAGCTACCGATGGAATTCATGCCGAATGCGAGAGTATTTCGGGACTAAAAGCCGGTGAATTTTATATTTTCAGGCTTGAGTGGAATTCGCATTCTCTGGTTTGGAAAATTAACGACAGAGAAATTCTGACGGTTTCGAACAATGTACCTGCATTTAAAATGCACCTGAATATGGCGTCTATTGTTGTTTCTGAACCAACCGATTTGCCGCATCGATTCGAGATTGACTGGGTTCGGTTTTATCAACATCACCCAAAAGCCTAAGATGTTAATTTAAAACTATTATTCAGAATGAACTGGACTGACGGATTTTTGGGCGCAATAACGGTTTGCGACCGCGAAGGAATTGTGGTTTACATGAATGAACGGTCGAAAATACAATTTGCCAAATCGGGCGATGGTGATTTATTAGGCAAGAGTTTGATTGAATGTCACCCCGAACCAGCTCGTAGTTTATTGCTGAAAATGCTGGCTGAACCGTTCTCAAATTCGTACACAATCGAAAAAAGAGGCATCCGGAAAATGATTCATCAAACACCCTGGATGGAGAATGGAGAATTTAAAGGTGTTGTCGAAATCTCATTCGAAATCCCGATGGATTTGCCGCATCACAAAAGGGATTAATTTGCCTCAATAATAAACCCATGAACGCAGAACAAAAAGATATTCGCTGGGAACAACGCTATTCGAATTACCAGAAAGCTTTCCGGAAGTTTGTTTCGGCTGTTGATGTCATTAAGGGTAACATCGAAGGTGACATTGTTAACGTTAGCGAATCGCTTCAGGAGATTTTGAAAGAAGGATTAATTCAGCGGTTTGAGTACACCCACCAACTGGCATGGAACGTAATCAAAGACTATGCCGAATATCAGGGAAACAATGACATTAGCGGATCGCGTGATGCAACGCGTGAAGCCTTTAAAATGGGATTGATCGCTGATGCCGAAGGCTGGATGGACATGATCAAAAGCCGGAACGAAACTTCGCACACCTACAACGAAGAAACCGCAAATGCCATTATCCTGAAAATTATACAGGTTTATCATCCTCTGTTTTTCGATTTTGGCCAGAAAATGAACGCATTGAAAACAGGCAATCAACAAAGTCTTTTTGATACAGAGCTATGATGTATGGATTAAAAGATGAAGTGGTGGAGGCCATCTGCAAAATATTTCAGGCTCATCCTGAAGTTGAGAAGGCGATTCTTTACGGCTCACGAGCTAAAGGAAACTATAAACCCGCTTCGGATATCGATTTAACTTTGCAGGGCATGCAGCTCGATTTGACAGTTCTAAACCAGATTTCGTGGGAGTTGGACGATTTGTTGCTGCCATACACCTTCGATCTTTCCATATACAAGCAAATAAGTAATCCAGAGTTACTCGATCATATCCAGCGGGTAGGGATCGTGTTTTATACCAAATAGATTATTGGTAGGCAGTTTTACAAAGTACTTCGTTGAATTCAAAGGTTTGCACGGCAACTTTACAATCAGTTTTATTGATTTGAAAGATTAGGATGGCAACTTTACAATCAGTTCTATTGAATTGAAAGATTAGGATGTCAACTTTACAATCAGTTTTATCGATTTGAAAGATTAGGTTGTCAGCTTTACAATCTATTTTATCGATTTTAATGAATGGGACATTGATTCAACAAAATGGTTTGTCGATTAAAGAATATGTGATGACAGTTCGATAATATACGTTGTCGTGTAGTCAGGGTGTGACTCCAAGTCACGCCCTGACTTGCTTTGTTCTTCGATATATCGTATTGCCGCTTCTTTGCAGATAAACCCGGAGGGTTTGCATGTGTATAGAAAACCATATGATGTGGAAATGTTCGACTCTGGCCGGA
>JBBQXI010000432.1:0-2580 GCA_038209805.1 Bacteroidales bacterium
AACGCAAACATCTGTTCTTTCTTATTATTATTCATATTCTTATTCTTTTTGAATCAAAAATAGAATAACAAAATCAATCAATATAGCTGGTGGCGGTGGGGTGGATACAATCAGACCAAGAAAGGAAAAGCAGAAGGCTATCAGCCGAACCAGAAGATTGCCGTTAAAATAAATGCCAACAACAACAGTGCGCAAACCAGCTCGAACGAAATAAATGCTTCGCCCCAAATGACACTGGCCTTGCTTCGGACAATGATCAAAGATGCCGGTATTCCGCAAAAAAACATTACTGTTTTTGATGCCAGCCGCTTTATGACCGACAACATTTACGACAAATGCCACACGGAATTTCCGGGAGTAATTTTTGTAGACAATGTCGGTGGAAATGGACGTGTGAAGTCAACTTATGTTGAGAAAGCAATTCCTTATTCTGTTGACAATGGCAAACTTGACCAAGGATTGGCAACCTGTGCCGTTGAAGCCGATTACCTCATCAATGTTGCATTACTTAAAGGTCACGTTGGACAGGGAGTTACTCTTTGTGCAAAAAACTACTACGGCGTGACAAGTATCAACAATGACTGGAGAAAAAATGCCCACGACAATTTTGATCAAAACCGCGAAGGAAAACCTAAATACATGACTTTCGTTGATTTTCTGGGGCATAAAGATTTAGGCGGAAAAACCATGCTTTTTCTGATTGACGGTTTATACGGGGCAAAATTGGTGAATGGAATTCCGACTCCGAAATGGCAAATGGCGCCTTTCAACAACAACTGGCCTTGCAGTTTATTCGCATCGCAGGATGGAGTTGCCATTGATGCTGTTGGTCTCGATTTTATTCGTTCTGAATGGCCCGATGCACTAGACATTAAGTTTAGCGACCAGTACCTGATTGAAGCGGCTCAGGCAAATAACCCGCCATCGAAAGCCGTTTACGATCCGGAAAGAGATGGCAGCAAATTATCAAGCTTAGGTGTAATGGAGCATTGGAACAACGCTAAGGATAAAAAATACAGCAAAAATCTGGGCAAAAAAGACGGCATTGAATTGATTCAGTCCAATATCCAATAGATTTCCAAAAAGAATAATTTCAGAAAAAGACACTCATAAAAGGATAACTTTCGGAGTGTCTTTTTTCTTTCTACTTTTGACCTTAAACTTGATTCGATGGAACTTTTTAACGATGAATATTTCATGCGACGGGCGCTTCAAGAGGCTGAACAAGCTTTTGCAGAAGGCGAAATTCCGGTTGGAGCAGTAGTGGTTTCGCAAAACCGCATCATTGCCCGGGCGCACAACCTGACAGAAACACTGAACGATGTAACTGCTCACGCTGAAATGCAAGCCATTACTGCAGCGGCTAATCTATTGGGCGGAAAATACCTGAACGAATGCACGTTGTATGTTACGCTCGAACCTTGTGTGATGTGTGCCGGAGCTTTGGGCTGGTCGCAAATTGGCAAAATCGTTTATGGTGCATCCGACGAAAAACGCGGATTCAATAAATTTGCCCCGGCAGCGCTGCATCCCAAAACCGAAGTTATTTTCGGAATACTGGAAAACGAATGCTCCCAATTGATGAAGAATTTCTTTCAGCAGAAAAGATAAAACCAAGGCAAAGGGCAAAAGTTTAAAGGCAAAGAACTCCTGATATTTTTGACTTTTACCTTTTTACTTTTGGCTTTCCGTCACTTCAAACCCCACCTTTTTCAAATCTTCCCAGAAAGTCGGATACGATTTGGTAACAACCATTGGATCAAGAATGGCAATCGTACCAAACGATTGGCAAGTCGGAGCAAAAGCCATGGCCATGCGGTGATCGTGGTATGTTTCAATTTCAGGAACTGCTTGCTTTTCAAGCGGAAAAGTGCCATCCCATTTTAATTCGCCATGAGCAGGCTCGGTAATTTGTGCACCAAATTTAGCCAATTCGTCCTGTAGCGCAGCAATTCGGTTGGTCTCTTTTATTTTCAGGGTTTCCAGTCCGCTAAAATGAAACGGTATCTTTTTCATTACACACAAAACAGCAAAAGTCTGAGCTACATCGGGATTTTCAATAAAATTGAGTTGCAAATATTTCGGCAGAGGTTGTCCATTTTTAGTCAAACAAGAGCCCTTTTCTGTTGCTGTTGTTTGAATACCGAGCTGTTCGAACCATTGAGCGATCATGACATCACCCTGAAGACTTTCGGCAGTTAATCCAATCAGTTCAACATCGACATCATCGGCTAAAACAGCCATTTGGTACCAGTACGAAGCACCCGACCAATCGGCCTCAACCGAGAATGGAAGAGCTTTGTATTTTTGTTCGGTAATTCGTATTTCGTTTCCTTTCCAAACGTGCAGAACACCAAACTGCTCCATTAATTTCAGGGTCATTTCGATGTATGACCGTGAAGTAATTTTATTCTTCAGACGCAAAGTCAGGCCATCTTCAATGGTTGGCGCAATCATCAAAAGCGCCGAAATATACTGGCTACTCACACTTCCATCCAGTTCGAGCACACAACCTTTGAGGTGTGAACCAAAGATTTTCAAAGGAGGGAAACCATCGTTTTCGAGGTATTCAATCCTTGC
>JBBQXI010000433.1:0-2578 GCA_038209805.1 Bacteroidales bacterium
CGATCCGGGTTTTGGCTTTGGAAAAACGCTCGAACACAACTATGAGTTACTAAACAGGCTCGACTCATTTAAAGTATTTCAATTGCCACTTTTGGTTGGCATTTCGCGCAAATCAATGATTTATAAGTTGCTTAAAACCAATCCAGAAGAGGCTCTTAACGGGACTTCGGTAATTAATACATTGGCATTGATGGGTGGTGCCGATATTTTACGAGTCCATGATGTTCGGGAAGCTGTTGAAGCTGTTCAAATCATGAATAAGATTCGCTCAACTTCTGAATAGAACAGTATTGATTCTTTGTCGTCACCCTGAACTTCCTGCCCGCTCGCTTGTCAGGCGGGGTTTCAGGGTCTTTTCAATGATGAGATGCTGAAACAAGTTCAGCATGACATTGTTTCAATATACACTTTTTACTTTTGCTTTTTTACTTCTGATTATGGTTTTATTTATCACAATAAGGGCTTTAGATGTAGTTGATATTCTGCTGGTTTCTATTCTGCTTTATCAGATGTACCGGATTATCAAAGGGACAGTTGCCTTCAGCATTTTTATCGGCTTTTTTCTGGTTTATGTAAGTTGGCTGGTCATAAAAGCCCTGAACCTTGAATTGCTGAGTACATTAATGGGGCAATTCATCGGGGTGGGAGTGCTGGCTTTGATTGTAGTTTTCCAACAGGAAATAAGACGCTTTTTGCTCTTGATTGGTACAAACTACCAAACAAAACGGAGTTTTGGACTCGATAAACTTTTTGCCTCTGAAAAGATTAAACCAGCTACGAACATTCAAATTAAAGAAATTGTACGGGCTTGCGATAATCTGGCACGGTCAAAAACTGGCGCTCTCATCGTTATTCCTCAGAACACAGAATTAAAAGATATTATTCGCTCAGGAGAAAAGTTGAATGCCCGAATCTCCTCTGCGTTACTCGAAACTATTTTTTTTAAAAATACACCTTTGCACGATGGCGCCGTGGTTATTGTGGGAAACCGGATTGCGGCAGCCCGCTGTATCCTGCCGCTTACAGAACGACAAGACCTTGATCCTGGTCTTGGACTAAGGCATCGCGCGGCTGTTGGTATTTCGGAAGTTACCGATGCTTTGGCTATTGTCGTTTCTGAAGAAACTGGTAACATTTCGCTGGCCGTACAAGGCGAATTGATACACAAAATTTCGATTGTAAAACTGACAACTGAACTTGAGAAAGTGATTGTTGAAGAGGCCTGAAAAGTGGAATTAGTCATTGATCATTAAGAAAAGGGAAATCAAAAATTTTCCATTGACTAATGACCATTTCCTAATAAATTATGGGTGACCTTTTGAATTAAGAATCTTCGTGTCTTTGCATCTTTCAATTTTCGTCCATCGAATTTCCTACCTTTGCCCCGAATTTCAGAATTTATATTTTTTTGATATGGAAAACCGGATTTGTAAACTCTTCGGGATAAAATATCCAATCATTTCTGGAGGAATGGTGTGGTGCAGTGGCTGGCAATTGGCTTCAGCGGTTAGTAACAATGGTGGCTTGGGTTTGATTGGTGCGGGATCGATGCATCCCGAAGTGCTTCGCGAACACATTCAGAAAACGAAACTTGCTACGACTAACCCTTTTGGGGTAAATGTGCCGTTGTTTTATCCTGAACTGGATACCATCATGAGCATTATTGTTGAAGAAAAAGTTCCTGTTGTTTTTACTTCAGCCGGAAGTCCGAAAAAATATACCGCTTGGTTGAAAGAGCGTGGAATTATTGTCGCCCATGTCATCGCTAGTTCTGCTTTTACACTGAAATGTGAAGAAGCCGGAGTGGACGCTATTGTTGCTGAAGGTTTTGAAGCTGGCGGCCACAACGGAAAAGAGGAAACCACAACCATGACATTGATCCCGGCTGTTCGGCGGGTTACTTCGTTGCCACTAATGGCTGCCGGTGGAATCGGAACCGGAGAAGCTATTTTAGCAGCAATGGCGCTGGGTGCCGACGGTGTTCAAATCGGATCGCGGTTTGCCATTTCCGAAGAATCATCGGCTCATCCCGATTTCAAAAACTTGGTAACCGGATTAACTGAGGGAGATACCAAACTGGCACTGAAAAAGATTGGCGCAGTAAGGTTGATTAAAAATGAATTCTTTCAGGAGGTAAATAAACTTGAACTGGAAGGCGCAACTCCTGATGTATTGCGAATTTTATTGGGTCGTGGTAGGGCTAAAAAGGGAATGTTTGAAGGTGATCTGGTTCTGGGTGAATTGGAAATTGGGCAGGTGGCTTCAATCATCGATGAAGTGTTACCGGTTGAAATCATTATGAAAAACCTTATTCAGGAATTTCAGAAAGCCAAAGCACGCTTGAATCGCGATCAGTTTGAATTTTAAATAAAAGTAAAATGTTGCGAGTTGCTGGTTTCGTAACAACCTGCAACCCGCAACGCATAACTCGACTATGATACATTTTGAACGTACTAAATTAGCAAACGGACTGACCGTGATCGTCCATCAGGATAAAACAACTCCGATGGTTGCTGTAGATGTTTGCTACAATGTTGGTTCGCGCGACGAACATCCCGATCGCACCGGGTTTGCCCAC
>JBBQXI010000434.1:0-2569 GCA_038209805.1 Bacteroidales bacterium
TGATGAAAACGAGCTAAGACAGGCCATTTCAAGAGCTACTGATGAAATTTATAAAAGCAATAATCAGAACAAAATCGACCATCTGATTGAATATGTTTCCAAATACAAACAAATATTTCTTCCTTCAGCCACAGGATACAAAACTGTAAATATTCGTGAGATAGTTTTTATACGGAAAAATTCAAACTCTTCGAAAATTGAAGTCTTTTTTGGTGATGATGATATTTTGACTTTACCTGTAAATTATAAATTGTCGCAACTAAAAGAGATACTTCCTAAAATTGACTTCTTTCTGATCAAGCGCGATGTTATTGTAAATCTCAGATACCTATTCGAAATCGAAGTTTTCACCAAAGAATGTACCTTGAAAAAGGGGAGCTACCAAATAAAGCTCGAAATATCGCGAAGAAGCCTCAAAGAATTTAAGGATCGAATGGTTATCTAGGCTTTTGAAATTATTTAAAGTTATTAATAAGTAGTGTAGTATGATGAATCACCACTCAATCAATCCCATATTTTAACCATTTAGCCGCCATTTTATGCCGCTTAACCTTAAAATCTGACCGAAGCTAAATTTTCTGGAAAAACATATTTATGATTCATGATCTTGCTTTAACTTTAAACAAAAGTTTTGGAAAAGATCAATCCTTCACTACCTCGGTTTCGATTCGAAAGAGAACTGCAAGCAGGCTCCAAAAATTAGATGTTGGTGTTCGGGTATAGCTAAATTTCAGGAGAGAATTAGTCTACGAATCATTTATTCCAAAAAACATTTAGGAATTCATAAAAGTTGATATGCCTTCTACTGAAAATATGCCGGAGACTTTTGAGATTAGCGACAGGCAGCTTGTAGTCCAGATAATTCATGGAAACAAACTGCTTGCTGCTAATTTTCTCCAGCAAAAATGTGCACGAACATTTGAATACATTAACCGCACCCGACTAAAAGGACTGGATTTGCACGTTGATGATCTGATCAACGATTTCTACCTCTATCTTCAGGAGAACAATTGGGAAAAACTCCGCTCGTTTCGTTGCGAATCAAAACTTCAAACCTGGATCAATCTGGTGGCTTCGAGATACCTGTTGAAGAAATATGACAAGGACTTGACAGAAAATGCACGAAAAGGAACTCAGATAGACGGGTTCCCATCGTTTACGGATGACGATCATCACAACAAAATGGTACGCATTGAATTACTCGAAGCCATTGGCCAATTGAAAGAAAAGCGTGATCAGTTGGTGTTGCTGCTGATATTACAAGGATTTGACTCTAGCGAAATTGCTGAGCAAATTGGCACAAGTACTGGCAATGTTTATACCATCAAGTCGAGAGCCATCGAAAAACTTAGAACCCTGCTCAATGAATAAAATAGAAAAATACCAGATATGTCCTGATGATAATGAACTTGCAATGTTCGTTGAAGGAACTTTGACAGGTGAACGATTGCTATTCGTTAAACGGCACATAGAAACGTGTAGTTTGTGCAACGAGTCGGTAAAGTTAACCATGGTACTGAATGCAATGGAAATAAAACAACCAATTAATAAACCAGAATACGATATTGTGCCTGCTTTTGCAGCTCAAGCCGACCGCAAGCTTTGTGTGCTTTATGCCGAACAGTACATTCTCAAAAGTTATGGTTATTCAGTTAGTATAGATGAACTTTTAACCATTGCCAAACAAAACAATTGGATTAAGCACCAAGGCGTACAGTTTAAAAACATTGGCAAATTGCTCGAACATTTTTCGGTGAAAGTAGAGCGTAAAACCCATGCAACGCTTGCCGATTTGCAAAATGCTTTAGCACAAGGTCACCTCGTAATGGTGGGAGTTGATGCTGGCGAACTGTTTGCCACTTCCTTCTTCAAAAAGATTGAAGAAAAGATTGAAGATTGGTTCGACCAACACGCCGACCATGTTTTGCTGGTGAAAAGACTCCACCTTACAGGTGACGAGCACGACTCTGTTGAACTCATCAATGTTGATGGCGAGGGTGAAAAAACCTTAATAGTGCCACTTATGAAGTTTTTGGATGCCTGGGAAGATTCGGGGTGGTTTATGGTAACAGTAATATGACGATGTAATATGAGTACAATAAAAATTTTTCTTGCTTCATCGGCTGAGCTTGATCTGGATAAAGAGCAAGTTGAACTTTTTATAAGCCGAAAGAACAAAGATTATCGAAAAAAAAGAGTATTTCTGGAGCTAACTACCTGGAAGGACTTTGTCAGCGCGATGACAGAAGAACATTCTCAGGAAAAGTACAATGAGTACATTCGCTCATGTGATATTGCCATTTTTCTTTTCCATTCTGTTTTGGGACGATTTACAAAAGAAGAGTTCGACACTGCTCACCAATCATTTTTGAACAGTACCGCTCATCCTAAAAAACCATTGATTTTTACCTTTTTTAAAGAAGACAAAAATGAAGCGGCGGAAATTACCGATATCAAAAACTACATTGATGGATTGGAACATTTCTATGATACATATAAATCGAACGAAGACCTGTTTGTAAAATTGAATCGGCAATTGGATAAGCTGGAAAACGAAGGAGTAGTTATT
>JBBQXI010000435.1:0-2558 GCA_038209805.1 Bacteroidales bacterium
GGGAATGAGCATGTGAAAATGCACCATATCCTTTTTGCCACTCAAATTTAAATTTAGACAATCGTTTCTCCTTGATCCAGGCATTGCTTGATGTTTTGATTTCTTCAACCAAATCTGGAATTAGCTGATTTACATTATAGCCAATAAATATATGGATATGATCAGGCATAGAATTAATAGACAGAAGTTTGTGTTTATGATTCTGTACAATTCCGGTAATGTACTTTTCCAATTCATCTTTCCATGATTTTCGAATCAAGGCATCTCTATTCTTAACAGCAAAAACGAGATGAAAATAACATTGAGTAAAAGTATTTGCCATTTTCATGCATATTTCGGTGCGCTGCACCTTAGTTCGATAATTTGCAATTTAGCTACAAAGATTATCGGTGCTCCGCACCTAAACAACGACATTCAAGTTAATGAATTTCAATATCATATGGTACCCGTGTCAGAATTCCCCTCTGAGAAACAACTCCGCGCAACTGATCGTAATATTTGTAGGTTTCACCCAGTTCGTCTTTCATAAATCTGGCTTTTGCCGATCCGGTAAATTCTTTCATCAATTCTTCGAACGGGTCTTTCAGTTTAGGCAGATTTACAATCCGGTAGTTATCCAGCTTAGCCATTTTGCTAGCCAGTTCAATCGCCTCGGTCAGTCCACCATAAACGTCAACCAACTTAATTTCTTTTGCATTGGTGGCAGCCCAAACACGACCTTGTCCAATTTCATCAACTGCAGTCTTCTCCATCTTGCGGCCTTCGGCAACTCTTGAAATAAAGGTATCGTAACCACTTTCAATCATTTGCTGCATTAAATCGCGTTCGAATGCCGACATCGGACGTGTGACCGAAATCATGTCGGAATGCTCGTTGGTAGTGACCACATCCTGAGTAATTCCGAGTTTATTCGAAAGTAAGTTTTGAAAATTCGGGATCATCCCAAAAATACCAATCGATCCGGTAATGGTGGTACGATCGGCCATAATGGTATCGGCAGCACAGGCAATATAATAACCGCCCGATGCAGCCACATCGCCCATTGAAGCAATCAAAGGCTTAGCTTGCGCGGCCAGTTTCACTTCGCGCCAGATCACATCCGAACCATATGCACTTCCTCCCGGTGAATTGATGCGCAGCACGATTGCTTTAATCGATGAATCGCGGCGAGCTTCGCGAATGGTTCTCGAAAGATCTTCCGATTTAATGTCGTCCTCCGAAGTTCCGCTGTCGATATCGCCTGAAGCATAAATCACCGCAATCTTTTTGCGGGCCATTGTTTTGGAACCATTCGTATCCGGAACTTTAATATACTTGTAAATATCGATTGCTTTTACATCATCCTTCGCATCAGTATTGGTCAGCCTTTTCAGGTCATCAATCACCTGATCTTTATATTTCAGCCGGTCAACCAGATTCTTCTGTTTGGCAAAATCAGCTTTCCGGAATGTGGCAACCGCGTCAGCAATGTCGTTTAGTTCGTCAACGCCCATTTTGCGTGAGGCCGAAATATCAGTCAACATTTCGCTCCACAAACTTTTCATGTAAGTTTCTGTCTGAAGCCGATTTTCAGGACTCATTTTATCGAGAAGAAAAGGTTCAACAGCCGATTTAAATTTTCCATGACGGATAATCTGCATCTCAACTCCGAGTTTTTCCAATCCTTTTTTGTAGAAAGTTCGTTCGCCACCCAATCCACGAAAATCGACCGATCCCTGAGGATTCAGCATCAAACTATCGGCAACAGTCACCAGGTAATAAGCCTTTTGCGAAAAAGCATCGCCGTAAGCATAAATAAATTTTCCTGAAGTTTTGAAATCTTTCAGCGCTGCACGTATTTCTTCAACAGTAGCCATTCCAGCCTGAATATCCATCGGATTCAAATAAATACCCAGAATATTGTGATCGGTTTTTGCTTTCCGGATACAATCGAGCATATCGTTTAACCCAACGGTTTTCTCACCCTGAAACATTCCGAAATCGAGACCTTCCAACGGATTTTTCCGGGCACGGTCAACAATCTGATGATCGAATTTCAGGAGCAACACACTGTTGCTCTCCGATTGTACCGGTTCGTCAGAACCCGAAACCATAGCTGTAATGATCCCGATAGTAATAAAAAGTAGTAAAAGACCTGCAACCATAACGCCAACAATCGAGGCCAGCGTAAATTTTAAAAATTGCTTCATGCTTATTTGTTTGAATTAATTTGTTTCGATAAAAATGAACGATAGATTTGTACGAAAATAGTGTTTTTGTTACACATTTCAGTTCTTATGATCAAGCTATATATTCTGTTAGGCGGAAATTTGGGGGATAAACAGAAAGTTTTTTCTGAAGCGAGAGCAAGGCTGAGCCAGTACGTTGGAGCGATTACCAACCAATCAGTCATTTATGAAACTGAACCATGGGGATTTGAATCCGATGATATCTTTTGGAATCAGGTTATTGAATTGTCAACGCCACTTTCTCCGGAAGAAGTTCTTGTGCAAACACAGCAACTTGAGCATGAACTGGGGCGAATCCGGAAAGCAAACCAATACGATTCGCGGATCATT
>JBBQXI010000436.1:0-2455 GCA_038209805.1 Bacteroidales bacterium
TATAAATATACTCACCATCAACTCTATAAATTACCTTACAATGATCAACGACTAAACGACGATGACCTAATCCCAAATGCTCTAAAGACAACTCCTTCTGCCCACTTAATGGCTGTAAAAGTAAAGAATCCGCCCTATCTAGAATTCGATCCCTGATTTCTATCAATTTTTCATGCGACACATTTGGGGCTATAAATTCCAATGTTTCTTCAAGGCTTGTAAGTGCCTGCTCAGTATAAACTAGCTTCATTACCTGAGATCATTATTAGTTCTCTGCTCGATTTCATTTCTGGAAAATACCTTTCCGATACGAATGTCATTTTCTGATTTTTCGGCCCTACTTATTAGCTTTATTTTCAATACATCTTCTTTACGAAGAATTTCGTAAAACTGATTAATCAAGCTTTCATCTACTTGATGTAAATGGCTATGGATAAAATCCCTTTTTTCAACTACATTCATAATTTTTCATTTTATCTCCTGCAAATTTAACGATTAAACTTCATTTTTTGTTCTATTCAAAGGATGATATTTTCTCTTAGATTCCGTGGCGTTTACTTGAAGTGTGAATTCTTCGCAGTTGCCTGACTGATTCGATTAACTGCCGGTGATGATTAAGATTCACCCCGTCAATAGCA
The DNA here is from genome assembly GCA_038209805.1 of Bacteroidales bacterium. Classification (GTDB taxonomy): domain Bacteria; phylum Bacteroidota; class Bacteroidia; order Bacteroidales; family Prolixibacteraceae; genus Aquipluma. The sequence goes on from JBBQXI010000436.1 coordinate 639, forward strand.
GAAACCGCAGTTACAAATCTCAGGCTAATGGATGCAAATGGCAAACCGAAACCAACTAATGCCCACCTTTCATATCAGAATAGTACAGTTATCGCTTTTTGATTTTACATTTAAACCTCTGTTTAGTGCAAAACCCAATTTTTAGCTTTGAAATCATTTGTAAAATTAGTTTGTCTCTTTCAGCTTTTCTTAATTTTCTGTTATCTTCTTCGCTAATGCTTTGATGAATTACTTCAAAGTTAATTGCATTATTAATCTTGATAACTTTCATAACTCTGGGGTAGTTATGTAGCATCTTTTTGGTAGCTTCTGAATTATCAAGTATTGTCAGCATTTTACTCTTTTCAAATTTTCCATCCTTGAAAAATGGTAAATAGTCGATCATTCCATCAATCCATTCGATCGATACCTCAATAGGCACAAAATTGTTTTCGAAATAAAAAAGTTCTTCGTTCACCAAATCAATATATTGCTCAGCTAAATCTTTATCCTTTAATCGAGGTTTCATTAATTCTCTGTAATCATTAATACATTTTGTCATTGTGGAAAAATGTATTTGCTTTTTCGATAAGGCATAAGCAATCCCTATTCCGACAAGCGATAAACTTGTAATGATATAAGAAATAAATTCAACTAAATCTTTAACACTTTCGATTCCGTAATTCATAATAGCTTTTTATTCTCTTTTTGGTTTAATACCCCGACCCTTGGGTCGGTTCCGCTTTCGCCCTGTGCGTCAGCTTTTTGATACCTCGCGGGCTTGCCCCGAGGTAGTTCATTAAATTTCCAAGTCTCAGATTTTACTGGAATGAATTTGAGAAATCCCTTATGACATTCAAGGTCATAAGGGATGATTGTTTCGAGTTTCTATTATAATGACAAGATCTTAGTACATGACAAAAATATAAATAGCTGATTATCAGCAAAATAATCATTAAAATATTTGGATAAAACTCTGAATATCAGTATCTTACAAAAGATTACCACATCCTGTAGTAAGAGAAATGACATCCAGAGTAGAGTATAAAAGTAGCGAATTAGTTTCCATTTTCCATGAACAATCAGGCTGGAATCTGGCACGAGTAAAGTTCTTTGTTTTATTTATCAGTGCGCTGTGTAAAGTTCAAACAGTTGGTTTTGAGAAACTGGCAACTGCTTTTGATAGTAAGGCAGGTACGAGTTCATCATTGCGGAGAATACAACGGTTTATGTCCGCATATCTTCTGGATACTGATTTGATTGCCAGGTTGATATTCAGACTATTGCCACACAAGCCGCCGTACCGTCTGGCGATGGATCGGACCAATTGGAAGTTTGGACAGCAGAACATCAATGTCTTGGTAATCGCAGTTGTTTACCATGGAGTTGCTTTCCCATTGTTGTTTGAGTTGCTACCTAAGTTTGGCAATTCAAACACCAGTGAACGAATTGAATTGATTAATCGGTTTATCCATCTTTTTGGATCAGAGTCGTTGGATTGTTTGACTGCTGACCGGGAGTTCGTGGGCGAAAAATAGATCAAATACCTGAACAACAATCGGATTAGGTACTATATCCGCATCCGTGAAAACTTTTGGGTACTGCAACCTCACAATGGCAAGCAAGTTAAGGCCAGTTGGCTATTTGCCGATTTGCCGCTTAACGGCTGCCGGGTGAACCACCGTATTGTATATGTGAATAATCAATTGTGTTACCTGTCGGCTTCGAAAGTGAGAAATAAGGAAGGTAAGCCAGAGCTTCAAATTGTTATCTCGTTCAATAAACCATAAAATGCACTGGAAGTATACAAGGTGTAATATTCGGTCAAACTGACCACC
>JBBQXI010000437.1:0-2413 GCA_038209805.1 Bacteroidales bacterium
GTTACCGGTCACTGTCTGATCTGGCATTCTCAGATTGGCCGATGGTTCTTCATCGATGCCGAAGGTAAAGATGTTTCTCCTGAAGTTCTTAAAGAACGTATGCACCAACACATTTCTACCGTTGTTGGCCGGTACAAAGGCCGCATAAAAGGCTGGGACGTGGTAAACGAAGCTTTTGAAGACAATGGCTCGTACCGTAACAGCAAATTCTACCAGATTCTGGGCAAGAATTTCATCAAATATGCGTTCCAGTTTGCCCACGAAGCTGATCCAAATGCTGAATTGTACTACAATGATTACAATGTGGAAACACCTGCCAAATGCGATGCGATTGTTGAATTGGTCAAAGAGCTCAAAGCTGCCGGCTGCCGGATCGATGCCGTTGGTTCGCAGGCGCACATGCACATGAATTCACCAACACTCGAAGCTGCCGAAGCCAGCTTTAAAAAGCTCAAGGATGCAGGTGTACATATCCTCATTACCGAGTGGGACATTTCAATTCTTCCAAGTCCGTATGATGGAGCAAACATTGCTGCTAATTTCAAGTATTCGAAGGAAATGGATCCATATCGTGAAGCGATACCCGATTCGGTTCAGCAGAAATGGAATAAACGAATGTTGGATATGTTTGGTCTCTTCCTTAAATACGACGATGTTGTTGATCGTGTAACTGTTTGGGGTTTGACTGATAATACAACCTGGTTGAATAATTTTCCGATCCGCGGCAGAAAAGATTATCCAGTGCTTTTCGATCGCAATAACCAACGCAAGCCGTTAGTTGACGAGATGATTAAAATGGCTAAAAAACAATAATAATTAACGATTGGACCATTTACTATTTACAATTTCAGGGAAGAAATAGTCAATGGTAAATAGCTAAATAGTAAATATTTACAATATGAAACAACCACGATATTTAGTTGACAATGATTTTATGGCCGATCCGGCTGTTCATGTCTTTGAAGGGAAACTCTACATTTATCCTTCCCATGACCGTGAATCCGGAATTCCGGAGAACGATAATGGCGATCATTTTGATATGAATGATTACCATGTTTTCTCTACTTCCGATATTGAAAACGAGCCGTTGACAGACCATGGCGTTGTGCTCAAAGTAAGTGATATTGCCTGGGCCGGACGTCAGTTATGGGATTGCGACGTGGCATTTAAAAACGGCAAATACTACATGTATTATCCATTGAAGGACAAAATCGATATTTTTCGTTTGGGAGTGGCTATTTCCGACAATCCGGCAGGTCCATTCATTCCACAGCCTGACCCGATCCGCGGAAGTTATAGCATCGACCCTGCCATATTTGAAGATGCCGATGGAACTCATTATATGTATTTCGGCGGTTTGTGGGGCGGTCAGTTGCAACGATACAAAGACAACAAAGCGCTCGAAAGTGCTTATTTGCCTTCAGGAGACGAATTGGCATTGCCATCTCGGGTAGCTCGTTTATCGGACGATATGCTTGGTTTTGCCGAAGAACCAAAACCCGTTACTATCCTGAATCAGGATGGAAGTCGGATGAAAGCCGGACAAACCAACCGTTTCTTCGAAGCCTCGTGGATGCATCGCTACAACAACAAGTATTATTTCTCTTATTCCACAGGCGATACACACTTATTGTGTTATGCAATTGGAGATAATCCATACGGTCCATTTACCTTTCAAGGCGTGATTCTAACTCCAGTGGTTGGATGGACTACCCACCATGCCATTGCAGAGTTCAAAGGAAAGTGGTACTTATTTCATCACGACAGCGTGCCGTCAGGAGGAAGAACCTGGCTGCGCAGCCTGAAAGTGGTTGAGCTGGAATACAATGAAGACGGAACAATCAAAACCATTGAAGGCGGTGGCGAATAGGGTACATCTAAATATTACAAAGTTTCATTAAAATTTAGATGCAAAAAACCTTAAGTATTTGAGGGAAAAGGCTATTTCAGTTATCTACTGGGGTAGCCTTTTTTTTATCATTTCAGACATGCTTGAACCTTTATGTTTTTCTTATCTTTAAGCAAATAGAAAACACTATGAAAACACCAGATATTATCAAAAACGATAGTTACCTCGAACCGTTCACTTCGATCATCATCGATAGGTTGCAGACTGCGAAAGATAAGGAACAAGAGATTCTGCGAGGTCAAAGTCTGAATGATTTTGCTCAGGGGCATAAATGGTATGGATTGCATCGCGAAAAGAACCAGTGGGTTATACGCGACTGGGCTCCCAATGCTACTGAAATTTACCTGATTGGTGAATTTAACAACTGGCAGGAACTACCCGAATATGTTTTTAATTTCACCGGATCGGGTAACTGGGAACTTCGGCTTTCTCTGGAAAAGATGAATCATGGGGATTTATTTGCTTTCTCAATTTACTGGGAAGGTGGCCAGGGCAAACGCATTC
>JBBQXI010000438.1:0-2341 GCA_038209805.1 Bacteroidales bacterium
TCAATTGCCAATGGAATTATATGTTATGAAATTTGCAAACAGCTTTCAAAAAATAATTTTTGATTTTTTATGTATTATATGTAAAATTCACTAATTTTTTGCTTAAATTTGTAGGTTAATCAAACATTATAAAAAACAAAAGCCGTGGCTCCATTATCGAAACTTATCAATTATCATATTGAGGAACTGAAAAGGATGGAAAACCTTTCGGAGAGAACAAAAAATGTATGCACCGAGGGATCACTCGATACGTTGTTCAAAATCCTCTATTATTACCTGGAACGGAATACTTTCCGCGATATCAGGAATTGTGGCCTTAAAACCGACATGGAGTTGATAAACATGTCGAAAAAGTACCTGAGCATATCCGGTCTGAGCCTCGAAGATCTGAGGATGAATGAACCATTGCTTGGATTTGAAGACTTTAAACTTTTCTGTTATGTAAATTTTAAAGTCCCTTCCGAAGTAACCGAATCATTTAAAGAAGATTTCATTTCGAAGAATTTCCCTCTGTTCAGTTATGTACAAACCATGATCAAATACATTTTAAATGATCGTGAGCAGTACATCTTCAATAACAACTATGGGTTCCTCCAAAAATCACAAAAACGAACACTGCAGGCTATTGGCGATCATTACAGCATTACCCGCGAACGGGTTCGTCAGATTTCGCAAAAAGTGCCGGACAAAGTATTTAACGCCATCACCAAAATATCCCATCGTTTTGTGAATATCGACAAGCACTTTGATTACGGGCTTGATCTGAAAAAAGAAATTATTGTTATCAGCCAGGAATTAGTTGACCAAATCAACAAAAAGGAAAACCTGACCTATACCGGTAAACTTTATTCACTGGTTTTCGCAGGTATATTTCAGCGCTATTTTATTGGCATCCAAAGCATTGAAAATAATTACCATCATTATTACCTGGTAAGCCGTAAGTATAAAGAAGTTTTCAATTTCAAGGCATTTATAAATGATATTGAAGAACGGAATACGGTGAGGATGGTTAATGACCTTCCAACTGATATGCTCACCTATCTGAACCAGTTTGTACTTCCCGGACAAATAGTAAACGACAGACTGAAGCAGATTTGCAAAAGAATTGCAACCGAAGAATTTGGCCTTGGATATGATAAAACAAACTTAATCTTCAGGCGTAATTCGCTGGTGAAACTTTCGGAACATATTATCAGCATACTCGCCGCTGTAGGCAGGCCAATGAAGCTGACCGAAATTTGTAAGGAGCTGAAAACCCGATCGAAACGAATTCCGCCAAATATAGAATCACTTCGTTCGTCAATCCTCAGCATCGAAGAAGTTGCCGCCATCGGAAAAACCAGTACTTATGCACTCAAGGAATGGGATATGGTGAAAACCGGTACCATTAAGGAACTTGTAAAAGAATTCCTTGAATCGTCAGCCGAACCAAAACATATTGCGGATATAGCTGTTTATGTTAATAAGTTCAGGAAGACAACGGACAAAAATATCCTTTCGAATCTGAAACTCGATAAAACCAATACTTACGTGTTTTTCAAGCTTGGTTATATCGGGCTAAAGTATAAACAATACAAAAACATTCAGATCCAGAGCGATAAGAAATTACGGGGACGCAAGCCCAAAACTTCTGATGGTGATAATCAGTTGAGTCTTATCTGAGTTTTATTGCCGTATAATTGAAAAACACACATTAAGTATTTTTCTCAATTCAATGATCATTTAAAAATCAAAAATGTTAAAATTAATTCTGGTAGCCATTGTATTAGTAAGTCTTGCTTTTGCCGGCATTGCTATAAAGATGTTTGTTTTTAAAGATGCTGAATTCCGCAAATCATGCGGTAGTGTCGATCCATCAACCGGCAAGAGTATGGCTTGTGGTTGTGGAGGCGATGAAAAAACAGCGTGTGAAAATGGTTAATAGTTAATAGAAAAAAGTAAAAAGTAACTTTAGAAAAAGTTGTCACTATCTGGCAGCTTTTTTTTTGTTTCGAATACGACTTTATCGACCAGGATTACATGTTCAAATATCTGCAAACAATACCATTCGGATCAGAATATCGATATTTTATTGTCAATCAATAGCTTGGATATAATTTAAAATGTTCAAACCTGACAATTCCACTTTTACAAACGGTTTTTAACTACCTTCGCAGAATACCGAAATACCATTAAATTGATTCAGAAAATTCTTCAAGCACTCAATATTGAGGCTCTAAATCCCATGCAGCTCAATGCTGTTGAAGCCATCAGTACTTATAAAGATATAATTTTACTTTCGCCAACCGGTTCAGGAAAGACACTGGCATTTCTAATCCCGGTTTTAAAAAGTTTATCCGAA
>JBBQXI010000439.1:0-2323 GCA_038209805.1 Bacteroidales bacterium
GAATATCGCCGGGGACAACTTGGTGTGAATTTATTTCTTTCACTTCACCGTTTCGGCGTACAAGGGCTTTTGGAAACGACATTTTCTGAAGTGCCTCAATGGCCTTTCCTGCTTTCACTTCCTGTATTACGCCAAGCACAGCATTGGTGATGATGACCAAGATGATGATGATGGCATCAATGTACTCCCCCATAAATAGAGTGATGACCACTGCCGCCAATAAAATATAAATCAGCCACTCCTGAAGTTGTGCAAAAAATAGTTGAAAGATGTTCTTTTTCTTCTTCGAAAGTAATTGATTCGCACCGTATTTTTCAAGCCTTACTTTTGCTTCTTCCCCTGAAAGGCCTGATGATGCATCGACATTTATTTCTTTAAGGACTTCTTCAATTGATTTGGAAAACCACATTTTTTGAGTTATAAATGAAATCTGAAATATCTGACGAAATTATGTCAGTAAACTAAAAACGGGATAAAAATGCACCTACAAAATCGCCACCAAGGCACAAAAACACAAAGATACACGAATGATTTCTTTGTGCCTTAGTGCCTTTGCGGTATAAAAAGCAATTCAACATGTGATTGTTTACGAAATTGGATCAAACTAAGCTATTAATATTTTGAGCTTTTAGGATGTTCCAATTTGTATTTGTTCAACATTGAATTCAGCGATTCATAATAGACGCTTAAATTCTTTAGCGTAATTTCCACATTTTCTTCTGATGGGATTGTTGCAGGCATTTCTTCTAAAAAATCTGACAATTCAGGATAATCCTCCTTGATTGTCATTGTAACCTTTAGAATTTTTGCATTCAAATCCTTTTCGATTTCTTTGTTGTTCATGTCCTTATTTGTTTAATATCTGAATATTGCTGCCAGCCCTGTTTCCGAAGGCATTTTATCGGCTGGAAGAACCATTACTTGGCCTCCCATTTTTGTAGTAAGTTCACCTAAATCATCGAGCAGGTCATCTACTTTCGGATTTGTCAAATCTTTTTTCTGTGTATTTCCTGTTACCAGATTCGTTACCCTGACTGCAATAATCCGATCGGCTTCAACAATAAGGGTGTCAACCCGTCCTTCAACTGCCGCAACAGCAACTTCCTTGTATTCGTCGCTGCCTTTGCCATTTGCCCTTGCCTGTTCAAACCGATCAACTAGGTTGTCAAGTTTCAAGTTATATTCAGGTTCCATTATTTCCCAGGCCATAGTAGTCAGTTTTTCTGGTGAAACGGCCGAAGGATTAATAGAAATTCCTTTCGATATCAACAAAGGATTTTTGCTTACTTTATGAAAAAGGTTGTGGTGTTCGGGCAATGCGGCAAGTATCAGCGGCCAGCCCGAAGGTTTGGAATAGTGCTCGTAAATTACATCCGCAGCAATACGGAAGAATCTTTCCGCATCTTTTTCGGTTTCCTCTTTTTTACCACCTTTACCGTGGTGCATAGGCGAACTATCACCACCGATACCGCCATAACTTGCAACAGTGGTATGCTTGTCGGTCAATTTATGACCAAGCGCATCTGTGATAGTGTTTGGGATATCAGCGTTGAGATTAACTTCAAAAAGCGAATGACGGTTGCCTTCAAAGAGGTGGAATTCATGCAGGGTTAAACACAAAACATGGAAGTTGTATGTCGATTGCAAATATTGGCGCAGTGGTTTGGTATGGAAACTGTCGGCCACCATTGCCAATTCTTCAACTGATTTACGCAATCCTACAACTTTAAATATTCCTTTTGCACTAAATACAGCCAGCCCATCTAATGTGTTATTCCAAACCTCATAGTCGTCAGCAAGGGCTTTTAAAGGTTCAAGATGTTTTCGCGCTTCAGCGGCAGAATATTTCTGCATCAGCGAATCCTCCATTTGCTGAACAAGTTTTTGAAAAACAATGCTATCTTGAAGGTTCTCAGGATGTGTTGGGTGCGTAGGCATATAAAGCGAAAGACAAGTTGACTGATCTACTGCCAGAAGCTCCTGAATAAGTTCATTTGTAAGTAATTCCATATTTTTTATTCTAAACCTCTGTTATGAAAATTAGTATCAAATTCTTCACGATCATAAAAGTCCTCAGTAGTTTTCGGTAGGTGAATAGTATAATCGCCTCGGTAATGGCGGAGTGTATCTAATTCGTAATTAGGATCAATAACAGCTCCCTTTTTGAAGCGTTTGGTTTTGTCGAAAGTTGAGCTATCAATTTGATTGGTTGTAACCACCTTGTTCCGCTCGTCAAGCGTTGCCATGCCTATCGGAATAATAACATGATTTTCGCCATCCTTGTTTAAAAACTCATGAACACCTTCAATTGCACTTTCCTGAT
>JBBQXI010000440.1:0-2298 GCA_038209805.1 Bacteroidales bacterium
AAGAATACAATCAAAAATTTACGCGTATATGCTTCAGGAACCAATTTGTTGACAATTACTAAATACAAAGGAATTGATCCTGAAGTACAGCAAACCGGATTGTATCCAGGTAATGACGATAGAGATAAATACCCAACTACCAGAACATTTACACTTGGAGTTAATGTAACCTTCTAATGCAGTTATCACATGAAAAAGAGATATATCAATACAAAATCATTCGTGAAATCGAGTATCGCAGTTTTGAGTCTGGGCTTGGTTTTAATTTCCGGAGGTTGTTTTAATCTGGATGAAAAAGTTTATGATGAAGTTACCGAATCAACTTTCACTGCAACTAAAAAAGATGTTGTTGCACTTGTTGCTTCAGGCTATACACCACTTCGTTATATTATGGACTGGCAAGGATTGTTCGATATTCAGGAAGAACCTGGCGATGTAATGATTACCCCAACTCGTCCCAATGGATGGGATGATGGAGGTACATACAAACGGATGCACTTTCATACCTGGGATAATCAACAATGGCAACCTCGTAATACGTGGTTGACTTCCTATGAAGCCATCAACAACATCAATCGGGTTTTGATGCAGATAGAAGCGGGTTCCTTGCCTTTAACGGAACAGCAGGCATTACCTTATACATCTGAGTTGAGAACATTAAGAGCCTTATGGTATTCAATACTTTGTGATAGTCACGGAAATATCCCACTGGTGACAAAATACAGCGATGAACTTCCTGTTCAAAAAACGAGGGCTGAGGTTTACAATTTTATCATTACTGAGATAACCGAATCGTTGCCAAATCTTCCGGCTTCAGTTGATAAAACAACTTATGGCCGAATAACCCAATGGGCTGCATGGCAATTGTTGGCTCGTATGTATCTGAATGCTGAAGTTTATAAAGGATCGGCAGAATGGGCGAAATGTATCGAAGCTTGTGACAAAATTATTGCCAGTGGAAATTATATCCTCGAACCGGATTACCGGAACCCTTTTAAAGTGAATAACGAAGGCTCGAAGGAAATTGTTTTTGCTGTTCCTTATGACAACATCAACGGTTTAGGATGGAATGCGCATATGAAACAACTATTACCTGTACATCGTTATGTCTTTAATATGAAGGCTCAACCTTGGGGTGGTTCAAGCGCTAATCCTCAGTTTATTAATAGTTACGATCCCGCCGATAAACGTTTCGATGCCACTTGGTTACATGGACCTGAAAAAAGCGCTGTTGATGGAAGTATTGTGGTTACGCTGGTAAACAAAATGCCTAGCATTTACGGTTGTGCATTCGAAGAAGGTTTCCGTGTATGCAAATACGAAATAGCAAGTGGCTGCGAATCAAACATGAGCAACGATTTACCCTATTTCAGGTATGCCGATGTTTTAATGATGAAAGCAGAATGTTTACTCCGGACGGGTAAAAGTGATGAAGCTGCAACTATTGTTTCTCAGGTTCGTGCTCGCGATTTCGACGATGCTACCAAAGCCAAAGTTACAGGCGCTGAACTGGAAGGCAATACCACCATTAAATACGGAACATTGGATCTCAATGGAAATGTTGACAAGCCTGGCGATCAGACTCCGGTTAAATATGGACGTTTCCTTGACGAATTGGGTTGGGAGTTTGCTGCCGAGTTCCGTCGTCGTACCGACATGATCCGTTTTGGTGTTTACCAGACAAAGAGCTGGTACAACCATGTTCCTAAAGGCGATTACACAACATTGTTCCCTATTGGATTGGAAGAGCTTAATACAAATTCCAACCTGAAACAAAATCCAGGCTACAATTAAAATACCCCTGGCTCTGACATGTGCAGGGCTTTTAGATTCGTGATTTTAAACAGCTATAAATGTCTCCGGAATTTTCCGGAGGCATTTTACCTAAACACTACAGCGATTCAGTATAATTGAATAAATTGCTTAGCTCCTAATATCAACTTACTAGACCAACAGCCCGGACATGAATCAAACTTATATATTGTCGTCAGCTAGAAGCAATTCAGATTTTAACTTAACGCAGAAATTTTCAGTAAAAGTTTTGCAAATCGCCACGAAGTTTTTTCTTGTAGTTTCAATTTTTATTATTTCTACCAATTATATCTTTTCGCAGCCACGGGTAACCGACAATCGTCCGGCAACGCTTGGAATTGATCAAGGTATAGTGTCTTTTGGCACACCAAATTTTACACTCGAACTGTTGAAATCGTCTCAAACAGTTTCGTCGCTTCGGACAACCGATGCCGAAAAGTTTGAATTTACACCGCAAGACCTGTTAAGCAAACGCAATAAGAATGG
>JBBQXI010000441.1:0-2254 GCA_038209805.1 Bacteroidales bacterium
CATTTAATGTTTGGGGCATTTATTACCGTATGGATATAGACCGCGGGCACCAATTCGAATCCAATACTCACAATGTCGGTTGATCGTACCTGAGTTAATCCGATATACAGGTTCCCTTTTTGATCAAGTTGCGGAAAAAGAAAACTTTGCGATTTTTTTGGTCCGGGGAAAACCTGAACGTGTCCGAAAGGATAAATGTGAATCAGTTTAACATCACTGTCTTCAATATCCTGTTTTCTTAACATGACTTCCCTGGCAGCTGTGGTATAATTTACCTTGAGGTGCTCAATGATGGGAGTGTATGGTTGTTTTGGCAAAGCAATATCTCTTTTCCTGAATTTACTGCTTTTTATGACCGCATCGGCATAAATTTCGGTAAACAACTGGTGCCCAAATGCCATTTCCGGACTGGTCAGAACAATAAACAATGATCCTGAATTTTCGTCAACAATGGCGTTTTGTTTGATTTTATTGCTGTAGCTAATATCCTGTGGATTGATAATAATCTCTTTTTCGTTCGACAGGTATTCCTTGTTGGTGTCGAACAGATCGATTTCCTTGTGTGCTTGAGCTCCGGTGGTGTTAATATTGTTTCGGACTGATGTTAATACCACTTTAAATGCAGGATTATCAATCTCACCGGGATATTCGCGATAGTATTCGGCAAACCCATATTGAAGTTGTGGCAAGCCTATCCAGCAAATGTGTAACTCAAATTTAGTCAGGTTCCTTTGCAGTATCAGTGGATTTTGAATTCGCAAATAGCTTCCTACAACCGGGATGGGGCCAAACGGAGTAAATGGTATGGTATTGTCGAGATTTCCGATTGAGTTCGAAAAAATAAGGTTTGTTACATCCGAAACGGTTGCCTCGATTTTGATGTTTTCAAGCTCTATGGTTTTCAGAAACTTATAGGCATGATACTGAGCCTCGTTGTTAAAAAGTATTTTGACACAAGGCCATTCCGACTCGAATCCTCCTTCATGAATCTTTGGATCGAACGAAATCATTTTGTCATTTTGTTCGTTTAACTCAAAATCGAAGGTTAGTGTTGAGTCGGTGTGATTGATTTTGGTTTTGCAAAAATCAACTGCTGTCCATCCGTTTTTGTCGGTAATAAATATTTGAAAGGCTTCGTGAAAAAAGTTCGAGACAATTCTATGTTTCAGACTTTCTTTGTTTGCCAGTAAATGCGCTCTTTTCTCTGGAGTTGGGGCTTCTTTAATTTCCTGCTTTACCAGTCCATCAAATACTTTTTCGGCAGTTTTGTATGAATTAGAACTGATCGTAAAAATTAAACTGATTTTCTGATTCCCATTTTCAAGAATCAATGTAGGCGTGGTTACTACGATTCCTACATTACAAAACGCTAAGTTCCGATCAGACGACATGAGATGGGTTCGTTCTTCGCCAAGCGTTGCCGGGAATTCGGATAATTCTTTTTTCTCGATATTTTCCCAAGTCTTTTTCTCCTTTAAAATATCTTCTTCGTAAAGGATGTTAATCGAAAAATCGTCATCTTCAAACCTGTTGTTGAACGGTAAATAATCACTTCGGTATATCGTTCGGAGTTCAGAAATTTCAGCCCTATTAATGGCAATTGTCGACGTGCATTCAAAGGTATATTGTTGTTTGTCTTCAAAAATAAAATTTACTTTATCGCCTTCATTAATTATTAATTCATCGATTCCCGGTTGCAATTGAAGTGCAATAAGCGCAGTATGTGGCTCCTGCTTTTTTCTTGTCTTCTGAAGCAGGTCGAGGTAATAAAAATCGAGGTGTTTTTGGGTTAGTAAATTGATGTCGTGCTGAACGTTTTTGTACAGATTTAAAAAAGCAAAGAACAAACCATTGTGCGGAAGGTGACTTGAGTTCGCAATTTCTTTTTCGAACCTTCTGGTGGCTTTTTCTTTGATAAAAACCATATTTCCATAAGCATTTTCATAGGCTTCATAAGTCGATTGAAATTCCGGAAATTCAACGTTGTTGGAATTGACGGAATCGATCAGTTGGTCAATCTCTTTAACTAAAGTTCCCCGATCGTTCGCACGTTTTAAAAGTTCAGACCATTCGCCTATTTTACTGTAAATAGATTGAATTTCTTTGATTATAAGTTCCGGATCATTTAATTCGCTTTGATTACCTGATTTCTTACCTGAGCTAATATTAAATTTATCAAGTTTAACATTGGCAATCATGGCATAAACGAATGCCGGATCATTTAACAAAAATGATTTCCAGTTTTCAATTGGCT
>JBBQXI010000442.1:0-2161 GCA_038209805.1 Bacteroidales bacterium
ATGCATCGCGATTCATACAATCCGCTGTATAAGCTGTTATTGGGTTCAAAATCGCCCGAGATAAAATCAATATTTACATCAACCGGGCGAGGCATAAACGAAGAAAATGCCCAGTTGCTGGTCACCTGAAAATCGGGATCATACCGGTGCAATTCATCAACATAGTGCGCCATGTATTTCCGGAAAGAGTTTCGGTTAAACGTTCTGAATTCCTGCCATCCCTGATCTTTTTCGGAAACCGGAGTTCCTGCAATGCCCGTTTCTTTGTGAAAAGTGTCGAGCATGTACTTGCTGTAATCCAATTCGAGCGCCCAACTTTCGCCGTCAATCCACGCACCATTGATTTTGTAATTATCAATGAGTTCCTTCAGTTGTGGAATGAGCAATTGGTCGACATACGGACCACGAACCGAGTTCTTTCCGCCGATAATTTTGCCTTCCTTATCAAGCGCCGCCCATTCCGGATGATTTAATACAGCCTGACTATCAACCACTCCTGAATAATGCACATAAAGTCCAACTCTATGTTTAGATGTTATTTCACTCCAAATTTTATACGGATCTTTAACGAAATTAGGAGCCGGCGTTCCAACTTTTGTAGGATAACTTGAAATGCCCGGATGTCCTTTGCAATCCACCTGAATATAATCCGGCTTAATCAATGTAAGCATACTGTCAATGGTTTCGGCAGTAAAAGTTTCGCCTATTTTACGATCGCGATTTGTGGCATGAAAGTCGAAATGGAGACCAAAGAAGCTCTCGGCCCTTTTTAAGGGTTTGAGCGAAGATTCCTGAGCTTTATTCGATTGGCCAAATAAGCTCATTGACAAAAAGAGAAACAGGATTACAAAAGAATTCTTCATTGGTTCAGGTTTTGGTTGGTTAAAAGTTAATCTTTATTTTCGTTCCTTCCCGATGGTTGATTTTCAAAATTCCATCGTTGGCAAGCGGTTTCCAGCTCCAGCCATTGCTTTTTTCAGACTCGGTAATGACTTTTCCTGAAATTTTTATTTCCGAAGGTTTCGAAATTAATCGCAGTGTTTCTGTCGAACCCTCGTCAAAAACTTCGTATTCAATTTGGTGTTCGCTGTATCGTATCCGATTAACCACCGACGACGATTTTAGCAAATGATTTTGCCCGGCGGGCGCCAATTCAGGATAAATTTCCATTGCCCTCAGATAATGGCGCACAAAATCGCCATAGCCATCGGTCATCCAGGGTTCGTTGTTCGGATAGGTATTTTCGCCATCGTCGTTCACCATGTAGGTTGCCCAGTTTAGTTGCCTGATGCCACTTTCGTAAGCCTTGGTATCGCTGGTTTTCGAGGCATACAGAAGTTCGGAATATCCCAACCTTGCCGTGTGGCTGTTTCCCGGCACGCGGTACGAAGTTTGTTCGTTGCTGACAATCACTCCGTATTTCGCCCATTTGTTATTCCCAAGTTCGCGATAAACCCAATCGAGTATTCCGCGTGTATCGGCTTTCCAGTTCGGAAATAAGTCTTGATTTTCGATGATGAAACGCATAAATGTCAGCGCGTTGATTTGGGTATCCGACCACAAACCCACGTCTTCGAAAAATGGCCCCCACTTGTTTGTTTTCAGCGGATAGTCTTTCATCCAGACCAGAAGTGTTTCAAACGATTTCTGGTACGAGTCGGTATTATCCAATCCCAGCAAAACCAAGCCTTTGAATAAATTCATAGTCTCAGTCCAGTTTGAAGTGTACGAGTAGGTGATGATTTCTTTACCGCCTTCTTTCAGCACGCCAACTTCTCCGCTTAAGGCATTCACCCGGAAAGGAAATGGAGAGTGATCGTTATCGCCCGGGATGATTCGTTCAGAAAGCGTATTCGCAATATCAACAGCAGCATCCAGGTAAACTTTGTTTCCGGTAAGTTTATATACATTCAGCAGTTCAAATCCAAACGAGCCAGCTTTATCAGGCTGAATGAATCCTTTTCCCATGATCATGTCGCCATCGTAAATTCCCGAATAAAGCAGGGTGTTATACGGGTACGAAAGGTTTTTCCAGACACTGTTTGCTGGGGTGAGCGAATGTGACAAATAATAATCGGCCATAAACCGAATGTTGTCAATTATGCGCTCGTTGCCCGTGTAAGCATAAAGCAGCCGCCACGACGAGATAGCCATAGCAATC
>JBBQXI010000443.1:0-2144 GCA_038209805.1 Bacteroidales bacterium
GATAGTTATTTCGCCCTGCTCGATCATCAAAGGTTTTTTAAACCTGACTTTCATTTCAGCGGTTACGCCTACCGTTCCGCATTTGACATACACCACCCAACCGGCAATTTCATCGAGCAAAGTCGATTGAATTCCACCATGCAAAACTTTGGGATAACTCTGCAAAATCGGACGGGGATTCCAGAAGGAAACCACTTCGTCGTCGTCTTCCCAAAATTCGAGGTGTAAGCCAAATTCGTTATAGGGCGAACATCCGAAGCATTGGTATACTTCCGGATCGTCGTTCAGGTGAATATTTTTAATCTTTCTCATGATTTACAAAAATAATAAACCCTACCAATCAGAGTTTGATACCCGAAATTATTTCAGGAGAAATGAACTTTACTTAAGCCAATCAACGTTATTCATGAGAAACAAACCCGAAAATGCCTGAAATGAACCGAATAGCAACGATTTCAGTGAAAATAATTGACTTTTAAATCCATTTTATCTAGTTTAGGCAAACAAAAAATTCGAAAATGATCAAGTCGTCCGAACTCATTATAAATGCTGATGGAAGTATTTTCCATTTACACCTTAAATCTGAACAAATTGCCGATAATATCATTCTGGTTGGCGACCCTGGAAGGGTTGAACTGATTGGAAAATTACTAACCGATATCGAATTTCAGGTACAGAACCGTGAATTTGTTTCAACGACCGGGAAGTACAATAATCAACGCATTACTATTGTATCAACCGGCATTGGAACCGACAATATCGACATTGTTGTCAACGAACTGGATGCACTGGCCAACATTAATTTGGTTACACGTGAGATTAACCCTGTTCACCGCAAATTAAATTTTGTCCGGATCGGGACTTCTGGAGGACTTCAGGATTATTTAGGAGTAAATTCATTTGTTATTTCACAAAAAGCTATTGGGTTTGACGGATTGCTGAATTTTTATGCCAATCGAGACTCGGTTTCTGATCTGGCATTTGAGGAAGCTTTCAGGAAACATACCGATTGGGGCAAGCAATTGACATCACCTTATGTGGTTAATTGCTCCGAATTGCTTATGAAAAAGATGCATCGGAACGATACAATTGCAGGAGTGACCATTTCGGCGCCTGGATTTTACGGTCCTCAGGGAAGAGTTTTGAGATTGCCGTTGGCTGACCCTGACTTGAATCAAAAAATTGAGTCATTCACGTTTGAAGGACATAAGATAACCAACTTCGAAATGGAATGCTCGGCTATTTATGGATTATCGAAATTACTCGGACATGAAGCTTTAACCATTTGCCTGATTATTGCCAACCGCTTAAAAAAAGAAGCAAATTCGGATTATCATCAATCGATGGAAACATTGATTAAACTGGCTCTTGATCGCTTAACAAGTTAAACAAAAGCAAATATGAATGAGCTCAAGCTAGATTCTCTGATAAAACTACTTGACGATCCTGATGATTCAGTCTTCAATCTCGTTTTAGTTGAAATACTAAAAGAGGATGTTTCGATTGTTGATCGCCTGGAACACATTTGGGAAACCAGTTTTGAAGAGTTGGTTCAACAAAGGATCGAGTTCATTATTCAGCAAATACAGCTTAACGACACCAAGGACAAAATTAAAAACTGGGCCAGCCAGGAAACTCTCGATTTATTTGAAGGAATATTTTTGATTTCTCGCTATCAGTATCCCGAATTAAAACTCAAATCCATTCAGATTCAGCTCGAAAAGATCAGAAAAGATGTTTGGCTCGAATTCAAGAATTCACTGACATCGCTTGAGAAAATCACCATTTTGAACCATATTTTCTTCGATCGCTACAAGTTTAAAATAGACATAGACAATGCCGAATTACCACAAAACTCATACATCAACCGTGTATTGGATACCAGAAGAGGTAACCCAATTTCAATCACGATTATTTATACTTTAATCGCACGTTCACTCAATCTGTCTGTTCATTACATTGATTTCGACAGTAATCCGTTGGTGGGCTATTTCGATAAAGATATGGCCAGATTGGTAAATGAAGAAGACAACAACAGCCAAATTCTTTTCTACATTAATCCATCGAATAAAGGCGCAATTATTGGGGACACCCCCGCTCGTTTACTTAAACCCTTGCTCGCCCAAACGCTGGAACCGTTCTTT
>JBBQXI010000444.1:0-1525 GCA_038209805.1 Bacteroidales bacterium
ATCCGGGATAGTTCGAAACCATATGGGTCGTCGAAACATTTCCTCCGGGCAAAGCAATATCTACCAAAACTGTATTGATTCTGGCCTGACACAGGTACAATCCGGCAGTTAATCCACCAGGGCCAGCTCCCAGAATAGCCACATCGACATTGGTAATTGTTGGTTGCTGAGTTTTCATGATCTCCGAAACGCGCTCTTTCCCAAGCACATGTTTCAGTTCGCGAACAATTTCCGATCGTTTTACGCCACCGGTTAATCGTGCGCTTACTTCTTCTCCGTCCTGATAAAAAAGCAAAGTCGGCGATGATTTCACTGCCAGTTGATCGGCCAGATCGCGGTTCCCCTGACGAAATACTTTCAGAAATTTAATTTCGTCTCCAAATAGTTTTTCAAGGCTTTCTAATTTTGGAGCAATCGCCTCACAAGGAGGACATTCGGTTGAATAAAAGTCGACAAGCACATTACCGCCTGCCAAAACTTCTTTTTCAAAATCAGATGCGATTATTTCTTTCATGGTTTTTTATTTTTATTACGAAAAGGAAATCATTTGGGTTGAAATCCATACGTCTATTTTAGTTTAATTTTCCTTACTATCAGTAATTTCACGCAAAGGAGCATGGTTGAAAATCCTGTCTTTAACAACCAGTGTTGTACAATCAGCTTTCACCTCTCGCTGAAACAAAATATCGTGTCCCAAACAAAGCCCGATCATCACCACCAGATCAATATGTTCGTTGTTCAATTGCCGAGCCTGACCAATCGGGTTGCACGACACCGTACAAAAGGCACTTTCAGGATTAATCTCGTTTTGAGGAATTCCGCCAACAGTACACGAAACAGCGCGAACATTCAGCTTGTTTTCTCTTAAAATGTCAACAATTTGTGTTACCTGCTTTTCCATTCCATAACAATAAGCCAAACCTATTCGCTTGTAGTTCATTTTCTGCGCAAAAGCAATCGTTTCCTGAAGTCGCGATAATGTTCCGGCATGTCCAAAATCAACCAATTCGGCTGCTGCCTGAACAATTACTGATTCTTTGGCATATTTCTGAATCACCTCATCGCGATCAAACGAAGTGGCCGGGCAGGCCTCTGCATTCCGACATTTTTTATCGAATGTGCAATTGGTACAGTCCATAAGTTAATCGTTAAAGTAATGACCAATTCCCAGTTCCAGCAATTCAGTCACCGGTCGGCAATCGTGGCTGTTCAGCGTTCCGTTGTAGTTTTTGGCCATCGACGCACAACCTCCACCACAAATCAGGCTCAGGTTGCAACTTTGGCATTTCGGGATCGATAAAATATCACGTTCCTGCCATTCTTCAACGGCTTCCGTATTCTTCCTCACTTCAGGATAAAAAGTACCGAGACTTTCACCTTGTTTCCCGACAGTTGCGGTGCAGGAATAAACATTTCCGGTAAAATCGAATGCCCACTCGGTTTTGGTGCCGGTGCAGGCATCAAAAAGAGGCGCAGGCATTTCTCCTTGCTCGAATAAAAATTTACTGATAGAAAATGCCGGTTT